>JAYSPO010000183.1:0-6686 GCA_043722015.1 Candidatus Kuenenia sp.
CGAAGATCTCGTATTCCATTCGAGTTCAGACGAGAGATCAGGAAGGTCTTGTCTTCCAGAAACCCTTGACCATCAGCGTCACCAATCAGCTGGATGGAACCGCCGGGACCGATGCATTTGTGCTGACGTATTCGGCCACCAATGTGGCCATCGCCATGTCGGTCAATGGCGGAGCACCGATCAATCAGGGTACGTTTCCGCTCACTTCGGTCGTAACGCTGCATCGACTGCTGGCAAACGATTCTGTACGAGTCGTCGGGACAAGTGGCGATGATGTGATCGCGCGGACCATCTCGTCATTGACGGTCAACGGTGCCGGGATTGTCCTTGACGGACCCGCGAGCCTTACTCTTGTCGGTGCGGCAGGGAACGACATTTACAGATTTGATGCCGACGGTGCTCTGGGAGTCGTGACGCTCGACGAAGCCCTGGGCGGTGTCGATACGATTGATCTCTCAACAACGACAACGCTGGGAGTCTCGCTCAATCTGGGCCTTGCGACCACCCAGGTGGTGAACGCCAATCTGAGTCTGAATCTGAGTTCTGGCAGCACGTTTGAAAACGCCGCTGGCGGTTCCAGGAACGACAATCTGACCGGGAACTCGGTCTCAAATGTGCTGATTGGAAACGCGGGGAACGACCGACTGACTGGCAGCGGTGGTCGCGACATCCTGATTGGCGGGCTGGGTCTTGATACTCTGAACGGCGGCGAAGGTGACGACATCCTGATCGCCGGGAAAACGACGAGCGACGCCCTGTTCAGTAGCCTGAATACCCTGCGAGCGGCATGGAATTCCGGCAGCTCTTACGCGACACGAATTGCCAGTCTTCGCGCTGGAGTCGGCTCCCCGGTTGTCTCGCTGAAGGCCACAGTAAACGTCTGGAACGATGCCGGGGAACACGATTCTCTGACGGGCGGTATCGGAACCGATTGGTTCTTCCGAGCCATTGATGATGTCATTGTTGACCTGGTTGCCGGTGAAACACTGGATGTGCTGTAGCCAGCAGAACCTGTTGTCACACGCAACAGACTCAAACTCCGGTTTCCAGTTGGAACCTTTTGGGGCGACCAGGCCGCCATGAATCACGGAATCTGCTGGTAGTAAACTCCGAAGTTGTTGCCGTTTGCGCGTTCTGTCGGGACATACTGTCGGTCTGCTGTCTCGGATTCAAATTTCACGCCACTACCAACGGGTGAATTGATGAGTTCGCTTTTGGCATCGTCACTGGACTGCGGATTCCACCAGGCCAGAGTGGTCGAGCCGCCGCCGTCCATGTTGATGCCGTCATCCGCTCCGAACTTCTTCAACCATGCGCCCAATTCCTGTGTCGTCGCACCTTGTCGGGAGTATCGGCGTCCGTCGATCGCCACCACGAACAGCGACTTTCCGTCCGCCGAAAGTCCAAGTCCGGTACGCGGATGAAGGTCATTTCCGGAAGGCTTCACAACTCCATCGCTCAGACACAGAGCAAAACCGCTGATCGCCGTCTGAATATTGTTTAGCGGTGTCTCGCCTGTCGTTGTTTGAATTGATGCCTCGCCGGATTTCGAAATCAATAATGACGGAGTTCCGCTGGGAGGTGACACCACAACGCCTTCGCTGATCGCCAGCCCGCCCAGGTTAGTCGGAGTGCGTTCACGAAAAGGCGCTGGCCAGGGCGAAAAACTGTCAGCGTTTGCCGCGAATACAATCTGCCGCTCCGTCGCCTGTGAACTCCGCAGAAAATCACGAGTCGTCTGACGCATCGTCTCTGTTTTGTTCTCGACCCATTGCTCGGCTCGTGGGGTCGTGTACAGAGCCAGCTTTGGAGTCGCCAGATCGATCTTCACGGCATGAATCTGCAGGCGACGTGGCTCGGACACACTGACCTGCATCAGCCGAATTCCCGGATGCAATTCCCGTGCGGACTGCCAGTCAGGTATCTCCACCGCCTGCACGACTTCCAATGGCTGCCAATACGCATGCATCGCGGCATGGCCAGTCGGCAGGTCCGTCAACGCCTGTTCTTTTCGATCGGACAACCGCATCAGGAAAAGATTCCGCACGCCGTTGCGCTTCGAGCCATACACAATCCACTTGCCGTCGGGCGAAGGCTTGGGATGATAGTGCAGAGTTCCCTCGGCGGAGTGCGTCAGCTGCTCGGCCTGACCATCGAGCGTGATCTGAAACAGCTCGACGTTCTCTCCGATCTTCGCCGTGTAGAAGACAGACTGGCTGTCAATCGACCAGACGGGGATATCGCTGCTGCCGCCGTGGTAATCGGGGACATCCAAAAACTCGATCACGCCCCGGTAGCCACCTCTGTCTGCCAGCTTCGTCAACCCGGTTCCGTCAGCCCGCACAATGTGTGGATGGCAGTTGTAGTGTTCTCCGGAAACGAACAGCAGCCACTTCCCGTCGGGCGACCAGGACGGAGCGAAGACAAACGGATGACCTGTCTCAACATGCACGCGACTCGAGCCATCGGCGTCGGCCAGATAGACCTGATAGTTCTCGTGATACGAGATCCTCGAACCATCTGGCGAACTGCTGAATCCGTACGCGAAGCCTTTGGAGTCCTTCGTCAGATCGGTCTTATTGCTGCCATCGCGATCCATGCGAAAAGGCTTTGAGTTGCCGTCAATCAGCGCTGTGAATCCGAGTTTTGTCGGATCGTTCTGCCAGAAGAACAACCCCGCGTTGTAGAAACTCACCCGGTCCACTGCCGTGACGTTCTCGGCCGTTCCGGTCGCCACATCGACGAGGTACGAGTCGTACAGCCAGCCCTCGGCAGTGAAGCGAAACGTCTTGTGTTCCTCCTCCCAATCCGCGTTTGCAACGCTCTCCCAGCCTCGACCAACAACCGCCAGCCTGCCATCCGGGGACCAGCCCGCAAACTGCGTCCATGAGCCAACCTCGCTTGCCAGCTCTGCCACCAACGGACGACGCTGCGTCCCGTCTGCCTGCACCAACATCGCCCGGTTTGTAATGATGTTGGCATATCTTCCACCCGGCAGATTCGTGCGATGCTCGTTGTACCCGACCAGGAGGTTCGGCAGATCCGGTTCCGCCGCCTCGGCAAGATGGCAGTGGTTCAAGAGACAAACGCAGATGATGACGCCAAACTGGAAACGCATAGAAAGTCTCCGGGATCAAATCGGTCCATTCGGTTGTTCATAAAACACAGCACCGGGCGATAGTGCGAATATGGTCACTTCTATCTATTCAACCAATAAAAACAACCGAATGGGTGACAGCCGAATGCAGTACAGAGTTGCGATTGCGTTCTTATCGGGCATGGATTCGCGGCATTGACGTGATTGGCGACGCTGTCCGGCAATTCGACAGGGCTGCCCATTCAGGCAGCAACTCGCAAAAAATGCCGATTCTCACTGTTGCATGAATCGCGGCCGGATTACTGCACAGGTGCTGCCGGTACGCCCGTCATTCAAGCATTGCTGCTGAGACCGCATGCGAGCTTCCACGTTCAGATCGACGCAATCACTACATGCGTTCAGCGAATGTGAAGATTTGAAGAACCGCCGTCCGTTGCTTCCAGGAACGCACTTCGACTGGCGCGGTCTTTGCCTTTGGCTCGTTTATGAGTTCTTCATCGAACCTGATGCAGGAACTTAACGCTGTGAATGAATCATAGCGGTATCGCTTGACTGCGATGGCGGCTGATCTGTGGATGCCGCTCGCACCATGCCTGCTTTGAGGAGTACTATCATGACGACTGCAGTTGCACTCAACGTCAACGGGACAGTTCAGGAATTTCGCCGCTGGCAACTCTGGTTTCCCGCATTCATTGTGATCATCGCTGCCGTGTCACTCTATGACACGTACCTGATCATCCGCTTCGCAGAATTCATCTACATGATGGAAAGCAATCTGATGGGACGCTGGTTGCTGGAGATTGCTGGCGGTCAGGTCGGCGTCTTTGTACGCGTCAAACTGGCGGGCACCCTGCTGGTGTTATCGACGCTGATGTTCATGTGGAAATGGCGTGCGCCCATGTTGTTTCCCATCACATCATCGATTGCGGCATATCAATCGTGTCTGTTGATTTATCTGACCGCCGCGTGAGTGGCACTCGACTCGGAGAGTCAAGCTACGTGAATGCGCTTACTGCCCGGCGCGTGGCCCAGCGGCGATAGGTGAAAAGGGCAACGAGGGCAACGCGGGGAAACAGAATTCGTGACCAGAGCCCCCGCAATCCGGAGTCATGTTCAAATTCAATGTGTTCATGCACCTCAGTCATGTCAGGGCTGACGCGACTGAAACGATGGGTGTGTTTCCAGAATTTCATGGGTCCCTGAGTCTGTGTATCGATAAATCCGGTCTGGCTGACTTCCGAATGTTCGGCGATCCAACGCACGGGAATCGGTCCCATCCATATCGTAAATTCACCGATCGAGCCGTTTGCGAGCGGATCAAAGCGATGAACCTGCATGATCATCAGCGGGGGAGTCAGCGCCTTCAGGATGCCGGTCTGGAAATGAAATGCCGACACGGCTTCAAGCGGTGCAGCGACAGTAAAGCGAAAATCAAAAACAGGCATAAGGGATTATGGCCAGAAAGCCGCGAAAATCAGTCCGGTGATCAACCCGAAACAAACGCCATCGATGATATCCATCAACATCGGTCGGCGATGCGTCCCGAACCAGATCGAATTTGGTACATGCCCGAATGCATACGCCAGAATCCCCGCCGTGCCTGTGACCTGAAACACCTTCGAAAAAGTCGCTCCTGGTTCCAGTGCCAGCGTTCCCAGATAGGCCACGAAAAAACTTGTCACCAGATAAAAGACAAATGACTGTAGCAGATTGCGGCCCATATTGACCTGACGACTCCAGATATTCAGCGTCCCCCACGGTCCTGATAGAATCCGCTGCTTTTTGGCTTCGTCGGCCATGGCTTCTTTGGTCCGGGCCATCGGAAAAATGTACTGTCCCGGTCGCAATCCCTGCGCGCGGATAAAATCGATGACGTTGCCTTCGTCGGGAATCTCGCTCCAATCCGGCGCGTGATGGCCGATGACGACCCAAGCCAGGAAACTGGCAAAGAACACCGCAATACTGGATAGCAAAATCGGCAACCATAACGTCGCAAGTTCACTCACCGCCAATCTCCCGTTAAATCAATTCATCCACGCCGATTCCGTAGTGCCTAATTCGACTGCCCCAGATTCGACCCCAACGGCCTCGTGCCGTTGGTGAAGCAGATGGAGAGCTAAAACGCCCCAATCAAATTCCACCCATTCTTCCCGCATTGCCGCCGAAGGCGGCAATGCGGGAAGAACTGGGTGGGGTCGTGGGATGTTTCACGGCTAGCTCTCCATCTACTTCACCATCCAGGCGAGCTGGATGGGGTCGCTTAGTTGAATCTGGGACAGTCGAACTAAGCGATCCCGCCGAGGTCGTCCCGAGTATAACCATCATCAAAGCAATCCAGCAGAATTTTGGCAATCTGCTTCAAAGTTTCTGCGGAACTCAACAAGGCTGTGTGATGCAATGTGATCAGGCGATCGTGGAGCTGCGTTGCATGCTGCAGTTCGCCAACGGCACGAAAACGCTGCCTGCTGTGAATCCTGTGAAGTCCACGGAAACCAGGATCGACAGGGACGCCGGCGCGACGAGCGGATTCACAGAACTGTTTTCTCCGGACGTCGTTAACACTCTGCGGGAGCAGAAAAGCCGACTTGTAGAACGCCGATTGAATGCCCAGTGATCCCGCTGCATCCTCCAGATTCATGGCTGTGCGAATCCCGTCATTGCCCAGGGCTGTCACCAGTTCCCGCAAGCGTTCCAGCCGCGCGGCGTTGCGCGAGTCCAGTTGCGAAAGCTGCGGCAGCAAAACGGCCGCCTGCATTTCCGACAGCGGATACGCTTCATTGCCGCGCTGAGTATACAATCGAATTCTTTGGGCCATTTGAGCATCGGACGTGAGCACCGCACCGCCACGTCCGGCTGTGAGCAGTTTACTTCCGCCGAAACTCAACACACCCACGTCGCCAAATGTACCCGCACGGCGACCTTCCAGAGTTGCTCCAGGAACCTGACAGGCGTCCTCAATCACGGCGACTCCGCGGTCCGCAGCGATGCGGCAAACTTCCGGCATCGGAACCTGGTTTCCGTGGAGATGCGACACGATGATAGCTCGCGTGCGATCCGTGATAGCCTCGGCAAGCTGGTTGAGATCCGGGATGGGATAATTCGCCACCGTGTCGATCAGCACGGGCGTGCCACCGGACTTCAGCACGTTGACAAAATTTGCTTTGAAATCATATGCTGCCAGAATGACTTCATCCCCGGCCGCGACCGGAATCGCCCGGAGAGCCAGTTCGACTGCGCATGTGCCACTGCTGCAGAGAATCGCGTGATCCACGCCGTGATATTCACATAACGCGGCAACCAGTGTCTCACAGTGCGGCCCGTGATAACGTCCCCACGAACCGTCGTCCATCAGCCGCGTAAAAACGTCGCGAGTCGCGTCGTCTATGATCGGCCATGATGGGATGTTGAGGATGGGCGATGGTGCTGTAATGTGTGTTCTCACCAGAACGCGGAAGGAAAGGACGGCTTCAATGGATGGTCAGGTTACAGCAGGAAGGCTGGTTTCGAAACTGCGACAGCAACATTAATTCGTGTATATCAGGCCGAGCAAGGATCTCGTATCGCTGGGCGAACTGCGGATCGATACGCC
>JAYSPO010000184.1:0-1389 GCA_043722015.1 Candidatus Kuenenia sp.
ATTCTCGAACGGCACGCGTGGCCTTGCGTTCAATCTGGAAGAGAACAGCGTGGGCGTCGTGATTCTCGGGGATTACCTGAAGATCAAAGAAGGCGACGAAATTCGGTCCACGGGCAAGCTGTTGTCAGTGCCGGTCGGTGATGCTCTCCTGGGTCGCGTGGTCGATCCGCTGGGCAATCCGCTCGACGGCAAAGGCCCCGTACTGACACCTCACTCACGTCCCGTCGAATGGCAGGCCGCTGGTGTGGCAGAACGTCAGCCGGTGAGAGAGCCGTTGCAGACCGGAATCAAAGCCATCGACGCGATGACACCGATTGGACGAGGTCAGCGCGAATTGATCATCGGTGACCGCAAAACCGGCAAGACTGCGATCGCGATTGACACAATCCTGAATCAGAAGGATACAGGTGTCATCTGCGTCTATGTGGCCTGTGGACAGCGTGGTTCTTCGGTGGCGGGTGTCGTTGAAGTCCTGCGTCAGAATGGGGCGTTGGATTATACCATCGTTGTCGCTGCGAGTAGCGCTGATCCTGCTCCGATCCAGTATTTCGCGCCGTACGCTGGTGCTGCGATGGCTGAGTACTTCATGTATCAGGGCAAGCACACTCTGGTCGTCTACGACGACCTTTCGAAGCAAGCGGTTGCGTACCGCCAGCTTTCGCTGCTGATGCGTCGTCCTCCGGGTCGCGAAGCGTTTCCGGGTGACGTGTTTTATTGCCACAGTCGATTATTGGAACGAGCGGTCAAGCTCAACGACGAACTGGGTGGTGGTTCGATGACGGCATTGCCGATCGTTGAAACTTTGGAAGGCGAAGTTTCGGCCTACATTCCAACCAACGTGATTTCGATCACAGACGGTCAGATTTATCTGGAATCGGACTTGTTCTGGAAGGGCATTCGCCCGGCTATTAACGTCGGTGTATCGGTCAGTCGCGTGGGCGGCAACGCTCAGAACAAGGCCATGAAGAAGATTGCCGGCAGTCTGCGACTCGACCTTGCCGCGTTCCGCGAACTGGAGGCATTCGCGCAGCTCGGTACAGAACTCGACAAAGCCACTCAGTCCCAACTTGATCGGGGCTACCGGATGGTGGAACTGCTCAAACAACCACAATACGGTCCGTTGCATGTTGCCGACCAGGTCGTGGCAATTTATGCGGGTGCCAAAGGTTACTTCGATAAAGTTCCAGTGAACAAAGTGCAGGAAACTGAACGTCAGTTGCACGAATTCATTCGAACAGAACATGCAGATATGCGAGACAAACTTATCGCTCAGGCCGCACTGTCAGAAGAAGTTGAAGGCATGTTGAAAAAGGCTCTGGAAGCGTTTGTAGCGCGCCTGGCATCGAAAGGTTGATATTGTGAAAGGTGGCGAGCGGCTGGGCGTCAGCC
>JAYSPO010000185.1:0-4000 GCA_043722015.1 Candidatus Kuenenia sp.
CCTGCTGGTGGATAACTATTTTGTGATGGCCGCCTCAAATGCGTCGCGACTGGCTTTTATCTGCAAGTCTGAAAGGCCCACGTAGCCAACCTTGCTCACCTGAGTCAGGCCATCGTTCAGGTAAAATCGAACGAAATCCTGCACTTCCTGGCGAGCCAGTGATGACTTCTTGACATAGATGAACAATGGTCGGGCAAGCGGCTTGTATTCTCCGGATTTGACTGCTTCGGGAGTCGGAGCAACTCCGGCCGCCGCGTCATCAGTCGGAGAAATCTTCAGGGCTTTGACTTTGTCCTGGTTGGAATAGTAGTAAGCACAACCCAGAAATCCCATACCTCCCTTTTCTCCGGAGACACCTGTAATGGTCACATTGTCGTCAGCACTTGGGCTGTAGTTTTCGGTAATCGCATCTTCTTTGCCGTTAATCGCCTCCGTGAAGTAGTCAAACGTTCCGGATTCTTCACCGGCTCCAAACAGCACGAGTGGAATGTCCGGCCATGCGGCATCAACGTCCTTCCACGACTTGACTGTGCTGCCAGGTTCCCAGATCTTCTTCAGTTGAGCGACGGTAATGCTGTCCACCCAGTCATTATCCTGATTGACGCAAACAGTCAGACCGTCCATCGCAACCAGCAGTTCAAGGACTTCGATCCCGTTCTTGACGCAATCCGATTTCTCGGATTCCTTGATCGCTCGAGATGCATTCGCAATATCGATTCGCCCAGCGATCATTTCTTTGAAGCCGGTCCCCGTTCCCGTGACCTTCAGGGCAATCTTGACATCACTGACTTTGCTCTCGAAATCTTCGGCCACGGCTGCGGTAATCACCTTGACGGTACTGGAACCATCGATCTGAATTCGACGGGGTTCCCCACCTTCCGTTGTCACCTCCGGAATTGTGGCCTTACTTCCATCGGCTGAAGTACTGGCGTCTTCAACACTACAGCCAAATGCACACATGCACATCAGTCCAAGGCCGAACATTCCAGAGTATCGTCGTCCGATGTTCAACATAAATTCCCCCTCATCATATTTTTCGTGGTGGACAGCAATCAAGCACCTTTGCGGACGAAGTGAACGCGAGAATTGTTAAGATTCCGTAAACTCAGGCGAATTGAACCGCATTTTCTCACCAAATCAATTGTTAAGACGGCGGGAATTGAACTCGAAACTCGCTTCCTCGGCCCAATTCGCTCTTCACAGAGACGGTGGCCCCCAAAGCTTGGCACAAATGCTTCACGATTGCGAGGCCCAGACCAGTCCCTCCACGCTCCCGCGAGCGATCTCGATCCACTCGATAGAATCGCTCAAAAACACGCCCAAGCATTTCGTCAGGGATTCCTGAACCGGTGTCCCGCACAACAATTGCTGGCGAGGTTGCGTTATTCACCAGCTCAACGGTGACGGAACCCCGGGAATTTGTGTGTTTCACCGCGTTATCGACGAGATTGCTGATGATCGTATGCAGCGCCTGCTCATCAGCTGTCACCATCATTTGTTCGGCCCCCATCAGGAAGAGCTGAACAGACCTGGTGTCGGCAACTGTGCGAAATCCCCGGAGCACATCGTCAGCAACCGTCACAACGTCCACTGGTTCGAGATGCAGCACTTGCTGTCCCGACTCAACGCGCGCCAGTTGCAGCATTCCGAGAATCAGCTGCAGCAAACGCTCGGACTGCTCTTCAATCTGTTTCAGGAACCTTTCTGCGGCAGCCGGATCGGACATCGCTCCCCCGAGCAATGTGTCAGTGCATGCCTGAATCACCGTCAGAGGGGTCTTCAGTTCGTGGGACACACCACTCACAAAATCCCGCCGCATCGCTTCCAGTTTCCGCATTTCGGTCACGTCGCGGATGACGGCCACTGCACCGGTATGAGGCCCGTTCAGGATCGGGATCACAACGAGAACAAGGCTGGCCTCTTCGCGAGACCTGCGATATTCCATTGTCTCCATTTTCCGGGACTTCAGAGCGTCCGCAACGGTGTCCAGAAACGCGGAGACTCGGACAGCTTCGTACAGCCGATGGCCAATGCCGATCACACTGCTGATCTGAAGCAGCCGACGAGCTCCCGTGTTCAGAAACACGATCCTTTGTTCTCGATCAATCGCCACAACACCTTCGACCATTGAATCCAGCACCGAAGACAATAAGTCCGAGGATGAACGTGCTTCTCGTTCAGCCCATTCGAGCTTCGCGATTCGGTCCTCTCGCTCTTCTTCAAGGCGATGCAATGCTGTCGCAACATGCCCCAATTCATCGCGCCGCTCCGAAATCGACAGCAGCATGTCTTCCCGCAGAGTCCTTTCAATTGACTGGTCCAGGTTCAGCGACATTGCCTGCAGCGGTTGGACAATTCCTGCCGCGACAAATGCCATACAGAGAATTCCAATGATCCACGTAAAGATTGCCGCCGTCGCAGCTGCGGACCTCACTGATGCGTGATTCCCCTGCAATGCCTCGGGAGAAATGATTGTAAGCAGCACTCGCAGATGGTCTTTGTCCGGCGATGCGTCGAGTGCAAACGCCAGCACTTCCGGACCATTGCCCTGAAGACTAGTCCGCCTTACCGCTTGCCCGGAACGAAGGGCTGACCTGACCACGGACTGCAGAGCGATCTCTACCGGCGGTTGATCTTCGCTAATCGTAAGCGCCCGACACTCCTTATCGACCAGCCACAGGCGATAACCATCTCGCTGCAGCGTTTGCTTCCAGGATGCCAGCACAATTTCCGCATCTTCAACAGCTCCCAGGTCCGTACGTATATTCTGCAATCGTTTATGCACTGCCTCGGACTGCTGAGCCGCAGCTTCAGTCGATTGCCTGGCATTCAAAGCAGCCAACAATCCGATCAGGGCAAGCAGCGACAGAGCGGCGTATAGCCCCACAATCTTCAGGAAAAGCTGCGATCTGACCCACTTCACGCATCACCATACATAACCAAAACGACCGGTCGTTGGATTCGCCCCGCCGTCGCCAATGACTTTCTGAACGGCCTGCCAGATCTTACCAACCCTCGATCGACTTTCCGTTAAACCCCTCGCAGACTTTCAGAAGTTAACAATCCCACCGTGGATCTTTCCTGCAATCCACCTTCACAATCCCGCTCGTACGAATATAGTGATTCATGACGGAATCATAAAGCTCCCATATTCCTCATTCTTCCCGTATTGACTATTTCCATGAATCTGTTTGACGGAATCCAGACTCGACCTATGTTTCTTCAAATGCTGCTGACGGCGATGCGATTTAATCGGGTCAGACCCCTTCATGACGGCAATCGAAGCTAAAACCCAAACGTTTTTGGCTTCGACTACCGTGAGTAGGGGGTCTGACCCCATTAAATCAACAGACCTCTAAAGCGTTTCGCGGCAAATCAAGACAAATACAACAGCGCGGTAAGGAAAGCTGGAAGCTTTGAGGGGACCTTGCCGCGCTGTTTGTCTTTGCGCGCTACAGAGTCAAAATGGGTGACTTTGGGTGACTTTTTCGATTTTTCCGTCGATTCGGACTCTGTCGATAGTCGATATCCAGAATACCGAAACTCCGCGCCTGTGCTGCGCCATCGTCGATTCGGGACAGCCAGGTGACGGACATCTGAGTTTGACGGAAGCAGGTCAAGGATGAACAGCGAATCTCCATTTCGAATTTCCAGCATGGTGCTGACAGTCGCATCCATCCTGTGCGGTATCTCCGCTGCATCGTATCTTGCAGCACAATTTGCACCGCGCCGCAATTCTTTTCATCAGACGACAGTCGCTGCCAGTGCCCTGCAGGTGAAGCTTTCAGAGTTCCAGACGAACGGGGGCCACAGCGTCGCTCAGAGTTCTCACTCGATGGTGGCATCTCGCACCCCGCTCCTTTCTGCGCCGACTAACCCGCCGAGAGCTTCAGCACCAGCCACACTCCTGAAAGTTCCTGCTGCAACTGAGCAAACCGACCGCAAGAGCGGGGTGATGACAGCGCATCGAGAACACGTTGAAACGACTTCTGCTGAACGC
>JAYSPO010000186.1:0-2032 GCA_043722015.1 Candidatus Kuenenia sp.
GGAATCGGCTCGGCATCCAGCGGCGTCGGCAATTGTGGCTTGCCGGTTTTCGGCTGCACCAGTTCTCCCGAACTCACAGTGACCAGAGTTCGCTTTCCATCGCCACTGCGCGCATCACCGCCCCAGCCCTTGGCCCGGACTCGGGAGAAAAGATTTGCGAAAGCGTAGTATTGATCGTTCGTCCATTTTTCGAGCGGATGATTGTGGCACTTCGCACAGCCGATGGACAGACCCAGAAAAGCCTGACTGACAGTTTCTGCCATATCTTCCGGGGACTGATGGATGGCGTAAAAGTTCGTCGCTCCGTGTTCGATGTTGTCCCCTCGGGACGCCACAATTTCGCGCACAAACTGATTCCACGGCGTATTCTTTTCGACGCGCTCATGAATCCATTTGTAGAAGGCATTGACTGCTTCGGGGTTGACAGCCGTGCCATTCAGCAACAGCAGATCAGACCAGTGATACGTCCAGAAATCAATGAATTCCGGTCGCTGCAGCAAGGCCTCAATCATGCGGTCACGTTTGTCGGCAGATTGATCAGCCAGGAAGTCACGAACTTCAGTGCTCGTCGGCAGCGTCCCGATCGTGTCCAGATACGCGCGACGGATAAACACTTCATCCGAGCATCGTGGTGATGGCTTCAGGTTCAGACGTTGCAACTGCTGGAGTATGTTGTCGTCGATAAAGTTGCGGCGTGCGGCAGAAGCAAAGACAGCGGCGTCCAGCGTGTGATCGTACGGCACCACGATCCGTGCAATCACGATCTGACTGGAAAACCATGCGGTCACTGCGCCTTCACCCGGACCAACGACGGTCGTCAGACCATCCGCACCAACAGTGGCGACGGCTTCGTTAGAGGAAGAAAACTTGGCGAGCTGGGTCACGTCTTCCACACGTCCGTTTGCATAGTGAGCCCGCACGATCAAAGGTTGAGCACTCGCGGCTTTCAGCGTGACACGTTGAGGAAGAATTTCCAGATGGTCGAGTTTTGCATCGCCCTCAGCAGGTTTCGTAACTCCTTGCGCAATCCATTCGGAAAGAATCTTGTAATGCCACGAATCCGTCTTCAACCGCAGGCCGCCTTTGTGCGGCACGGCCATTGAGGGCTTCGTGAGCATCAGGCTGGCAGCCGGGTTTGCGGGTTCCACACGGCGTCCGCTTTGTAGTTCCACAAGATTGAAGTAGTCTCGCTCAGGATTGTATCCGCTCAGTGACAATTTAAAGCCACCTTTGCCCGCCAATGCACCATGACACGCGCCCGAACTGCATCCTTGTTTTGCGAAGACCGGTTCGACATGGTTTCGAAATGACCACTGAAAAGGTTGCTCCGCGCCTGAGACTGTGACTTGCACGGAGGCGGATTCGTTTGTCGAACCAACCACTCGTACGACCGCCTGTCCGTTGGCAACAGAATGAATCGTCATGCCATCGATTCGGACAACCCCAGGATTGTCGGTCATCAGTTGCACATCGGCAGGGCCAACGGCATCATCGCCGGAATAGAGTTCAGCCAGTATCTGATGACGTGTCTCCTGTCCATCCAATGCCAGCGATGGCGGCAGCAGGCGAATCTTGTCCTCTGCGATCACGGTGGTTACCGTCGATGCGAGGAACAATGAAAGAATCACACAAGTGGTTCGAAACGTCATTGAGGGTTCTCGTTCACGGTCGGCCAGTTTCTGAGCATGCGCACGTTGTAGGGTGTGACAGCCAACGCGATGACACACCGAAACAGTCGCCTGCACATTGGCGCTGTTGAAAAATCCTGCGATATCATCGCCAACTCGATCCGCTCATTCAAGGATCAGAACAATGGCGTTCGAATTCGGGTGCAGTCGCCGATTTCGGTAGGTCCTGCTTGCCGAGCAGGACTTCGCGGCCACGCCGCGACCCGCGACGAGTCGCTGTCGAAAGGACGGCCAAGCGGCGACGTGGAGCGGATGTGCGACCCATGGCGGTTCGCCTTGCGGCGACAGTCCTTTCCGGCAGAAAGGACCTACCAAACGCAGTCCTTTCCGGCAGAAAGGACCTA
>JAYSPO010000187.1:0-1771 GCA_043722015.1 Candidatus Kuenenia sp.
GCTAGACGACTCGGAGCTTGTACGGGTATTTCTGGATGTGGAAGACCGCGAGTGTCGGCACTGCCGTCGGAAGATGCACGTCTGTGATCATCGGCGGCATCGGATCGAGACGCTGGAGGGGCCACGGAATATTATCTGTCGCCTGGTGAAGTGTATCGACCGGACGTGTGCTGGCCATCATCGCACCGTGAGCCCGGAAGCCGAACTGGCCATTTGTCTGCCTCGTTCGATCTTTGGCTGGGATGTGTTTTGCTGGATCGGTCACCGTCGGTTTTCACGGCATTGGTCGGTTCCTCAGATCCGGGGTGAGCTGCAGGACAGCTATCAGATTCGAGTCTCAGACGATGCCATCGAAGATGTGATCGCCAGATATCAGACGATCGTGGCGGCTCGCGAACAGGACTTTGAGCGGCTGGCTGAAATCTATCGCGACGTGGATGACGTGGTGCTGAGCATCGACGGACTACAGCCAGAGAAGGGTCACGAGACTCTTTATGTGGTGCGGGAACTGACAAAGAAGCGAGTGTGGTTTGGTGAACCGCTGGTGAGCAGTTCAGCTCCGGAAGTCCGTCGGCTGATAGCGCGGGCGCGGGAGTGGGCCGAGCGTCTTGGAAAACCAGTTCGACTGTGGATTTCAGATAAGCAGGATGCATTCCTGACCGGCATCGCAGCCGAATTCCCTGACATTCCGCATCGCTTCTGCCAGAACCATTTTCTGCGGGATGTGGCTCAGCCGATGCTGGAAGCGGACAGTCATGCAAAGGTCCGGATGCGGAGTAAAGTCCGTGGTTTACGGGCGATTGAGAAAGATCTGCTGGCGGCTCAGCGAGCTGAGGAACTTCGCACGGAAACAGACGGCATCCCTTCCGAAAACATATCATCCGAGCACATCGCCCCTGCTGCGCCGCTGTCGCCGGCGAATGCGGTTGTGCTTGATTATTGCACTGCGGTTAAGGGAATTTTGAACGATGACCAGGGCGGTCCGCTGCATCCTCCCGGTCTTCGCATGGTCGAGGCGTTACAGTCCGTGCGAGGATCCGTGGAACGCTGTGTTGCGACAAAAAAAGGGGCGCTGCGGAAAAGGCACTGAAACGACTGGCGGGATGCATCGATCGTGGTCTTGACTGCGTGGCTGACGAACTGCCTGTGATTCGCGGGCATGTGGAAGTCGTGCGCGCCATTGCCGCGACTCTCGATCCGACACAGGGCGACTGCGAGTTCCGCCGTGCTCGCTTCAGCGAATTGCATGGTACCTGTCAGGCCAGCACTGATCCCGTGCGACAGCAGATGGCGAAAGTGCTGTTGAGTTTTGCACAGGGCCTGTTTTCAGGTGGTGATGTGGCTGGTCTGCCTCAGGATAATCTCGATCTGGAACGCTGGTTTCGTAACCCCAAAGGCCACGAACGCCGCATCCACGGACATCGCCATGCGGGTGTTCGCATCGTGCTGGAAGGCCCGTCAATGATTCACGCTCTGGATCTCCACCAGCGTCACCCCGAACCGCTTACCTCCGCCGACCTGCTGCCCTTTCGCGACGCGATTCCTCACGTCAGCCAACTCCAGTCACTCCAACGCCGCAGCCTCATGCGCCGAGCACGCTCTACAAAGAAACGACCTCGACTTCTCGCTGAGCTCGAATCCCGGTACAAAGACTCGTCTTAGCCTGACAGCGGGCCGTTGAAAAAATTAGCCGTGGGGATGGTGTTGGTCCCCGTCGCTTCAAGTTGGCCCCGTCTTATTTTCACCTGTTTACAACAGGTTGTGCCGCGTT
>JAYSPO010000188.1:0-1142 GCA_043722015.1 Candidatus Kuenenia sp.
CCAGCAACAGAAAATCCACGTCACAGGAAGAAGCCAGTTACATCTGCGATGCTTGTGGAGAGGAAATCATCATTCCGCTTGATCTCACGGAAGGCTCAAGTCAGACGTATGTGGAGGACTGTCCAGTCTGCTGCCGGGCGAATACTATTCACGTTCAGATTGATGAAACAGGAAATGCCCAGGTCTGGGCTGAACCAGAGCAAGACTAGATTGATTTCATTCAGAATGCAGCAACATGATTTGAAAAACCTGATTGAGGCTTCAATCACAGAAACGGGACAAGCAGTGAGCCGCACTATCGCAATCGGTGACATTCACGGTTGCTCGATCGCTTTGGAGGCGTTGATTGAGGCTATCAATCCACAGCCTGACGACACCATCATTCCACTTGGCGACTATGTTGACCGAGGCATTGATTCGAAAGGCGTGATCGACCAACTGATTGAACTCTGTGACCGATGCAATCTTGTTCCGATTCTTGGCAACCACGACCAGATGATGCTCCACGCACGGGAAGGGAGATCTGACTTTCAATTCTGGCTGAACTGCGGTGGCGATGCAGCACTGGACTCATACGGTTCAGACGGCAAACTCGATCTGATACCACGAAATCACATTCGGTTTCTGGAATCGTGTCGTTCGTATTTCGAGACGGACACGCACATCTTTCTTCATGCCAACTACAAACCGGACGTGCCGGTGGAACAACTGGACGATCACGCAATCCGCTGGCTGTCACTGCGGGACCATGTTCCACCGAAACGACACTGTTCCGGGAAAACTGTTATTGTTGGTCACACACCGCAGGTCGAGGTTCTGGATCTGGGTTATTTGATTTGTCTCGACACAGGGGTTTGGAAAGGTGGATGGCTGACAGCACTCGATGTCGCATCGGGAAAAACTTGGCAGGTGAGTGACACAGGGACTTTACGATGATGGGAGATTGCAACAATGACTGATCGAGTGTTTCAGATCCACCAACTCACTGATGAACTTCAGCCCCCGGAATCCGGCAAGCAGAGTATTGTGCTGCTGGATGACGCAAAATCAAAAGTCGTACTGTTCGCCTTCGCTGCCGAAAGCGGCCTGACTAAACACGTCGCACCAATTCCAGCCATCATCCAGATCATCAAAGGCGAAGC
>JAYSPO010000189.1:0-1044 GCA_043722015.1 Candidatus Kuenenia sp.
CGACTGGTACAACTACATCATCCAGCACAATCCGACGCCGCAGGGTTTCACGACCGGCAAGGGCAATGCGTACGAAAGCGATCTGCGTGACAAGAAGCACGGGCGAATCTATCGCGTGCTGCCGACCGACGGCGGTAAGGACGTGCTGCATCCATGGACGAATCTCGCGAAAGCATCCGACCTGGAACTTGTCAATGCGCTGCAGCATCCGTCGATGAACTGGCGTTTGCAGGCTCAGCGGCTCTTGATCGAACGTGATGCCGGAAAAACGGGCGAAGTCCTGCTGCCGCTGCTCGCGTTGCTGGCGGATGAATCGGTTGATGAGATCGGCCTGAATGTTGGTGCCATTCATGCGGCTCATACGCTGAACGGTCTGGGAGACATGCGGTTGGACCCGAAGTTCAAATCGGCCAGCGTCGTTGGCCCGGTTGTTCGAAAGGCGCTGTCACATCCGTCGGCTGCAGTTCGTCGCAACGTGATTTCCGTCTTGCCACATGATGAATTCGGGATGGCGGCACTATACGAAAATTTCTCTGCGAATCTCTCGAAGGAAAAGGATGCCCAGGTTCTGCTGCAACTGTTTCTGACGCTGTCGGACATGCCGGTTTCCGATGAAGCGGCCGAAATGATTATGATGTTCGCGTCCGCAGGAATCACCGATCCGGGTCTGGCTGATGCGGTGACTGTGGCGGCGTCCGTACATTGCACAAAATACCTTCGCCATTTCTGGCCGACCGAGGTGCGGGTCTCAACAACTACGTATGGAGTGGAACACACAAAAACCGTTCATCTCACACCTGCAAGTTCATTGCCAATTGTGCGAGTCGTCGCGGAACATCTTGGGCGTACTCGACCAGGTACGAAAGAGCTTGAAGAGTTCCTTGACGATATTACGCTCGCCGACCCGCCAGTGATGGATGCCGCGCTTGAAGGCATCATTGCCGGGCTTCCTCCAAAGTTCGAATTCACAACTTCCGAAAGCGTGGATGCCGCGTTCATGGAGCTGCTGAAGAAAAGTGAGGTTGCCAGCAGAAGCAGAGTCGT
>JAYSPO010000190.1:0-1562 GCA_043722015.1 Candidatus Kuenenia sp.
CATCTGTTCTGCCACGCGGCCCCATTGAAATTGGCTGCGAACCCACGAGGCACCCCCCTGCCCCATCTGTCTTAACTGCCCCGGCGACAACAAAGCCACAGCTCGAAGCGTCTGCGACAGGCTGTCAACTGCAGGCGCGACCCACCACCCAAAACCCAACTCCGGCAATTGACTCCAGGGAGTCCCCGTCGTGGTCATTACCGGAAGCCCGGCGGCCAGTGCTTCGGCAATCACTATGCCAAAGTTTTCGCTGAAAGATGGCAGGACGAAGACGTCAGCGTCTGAATAAACCTGCCACTTCTGCTCGTCGTCCACGGGCCCGGTCAATCGAATCTGCTGTTCCAGTCCCAGGCTCCGAATTTTGTCACGTACCTGCTGTGCATGACCATTATCGTCCGGACCTGCAATTATTAGCTCCCAGTCATTGCTGATCTCGGCCAGCTTCCAGGCCCGAACAAGTTCCAGGAGGCCTTTCTTCGGATGAATTCGGGACAGAAACAGCATGCGACGCTTATCGGTTTCTCGTCGCCGGATACAAAGGTCCTGCGGAAATGTAATGCCATTCGGAATGTTGGCAATCGGCTGGCGAAAACCCAGAGCACGCACCTCACCGGCTTCCAGCTCGCTGGTCACATGAAATGCAGTGGCCGACAACAGATCGCTTCGCTGATAGGCAAGCCATGCCATCCGTTTTTTCCATTGACCACGCTGCATCGCCCAGCCAGACAGCATGCCTCTGGGACTGACAACTCGCGGCACGTTGTTTCGACGGCAGTATCGGGCCACACCATGATTCGTTGTCAGCCACACGCCATGATCGTGGATCACGGTACGTTCAATGGACTCGGAGCTTCCCGGCCCTGAACTTTCTGACATGATCTCCTGCAATTGCCGCTCGAACCGACGACCGGCCCACAGCCGCCCCCACCGAGCCGACTCCGGAACCAAGTGGCACTGGACCGGCATTGCGGGCAGACGAAAGGAATCCTCAGGACTGGCCGGAGACGTCGTCAGCAAATGAACTTCGGCTCCACGGGTGGCGAGCGACTCACATAAGGCGGGCACACTCCGGGAAGTACCACCGTGATCAGCCCGAGTGCCGGCAATCGTGTGAATCACTCGCAACCGCGATTCCATTCCTTTAAAATCCATTCCATTCCTTTAAGTTGATTTAATGGGGTCAGACCCCTTCATGACGGACCATTAAATCAACACAGGACTTCGCGGCCACGCCGCGACCAGCGCCGAGTCGCGGTTGAAAGGACGGCCACGCGGCGACGTGGAGCGGAGGTGCGACCCATGGCGGTTCGCCTAACGGCGAAAGTCCTTTCCGGCAGAAAGGACCTACCAAACACAGTCCTTTCCGGCAGAAAGGACCTACCATCTGTTGATCTAAGGAGAATTAAAAATGCCAACCACCGAAACCAAATCCCTGCGAGTCCTCGTTGTCGATGACAACCGGGACGGTGCTGACGCGCTGGGGTTGCTGCTGGAAGAACTCGACAACGAAGTGCATGTGACTTACGGCGGCGTCCAGGCGCTGGATGTGGCGACGGCGTTTC
>JAYSPO010000191.1:0-10696 GCA_043722015.1 Candidatus Kuenenia sp.
CTGGGAAAAACGCTGTTTTCAATTATCGTACCTCAGCATCAGCAGATCGTGAATTGGCTGAAGACGCAGCCCAACGTCGATGGCGATCGCATCGCCTTCTACGGTCTGAGCTATGGCGGCAAGTCCGCCATGCGCATCCCGGCACTGGTGACCGACTACTGCCTATCAATCTGCTCAGCCGACTTCAACGAGTGGGTTCTTAAAAACGCGAGCACGCGCCACAACTTCAGTTACATCTGGACGGGCGAATATGAAATCTTCGAGTGGGATCTTGGCAGCACTTTCAACTACGCTGAAATGGCGGCTTTGATTTGCCCGCGTCCGTTCATGGTCGAACGTGGCCACTTTGACGGCGTCGGCGAAGATGACTGGGTCGGCTACGAATACGCCAAGATCCGACATCTGTATGCCGCTCAACTGAAGATCGGCGATCAGACTGAGATCGAATGGTTCGTCGGGCCGCATACGATCAACGGCCAGGGAACGTATGCGTTCCTGCACAAACACCTTCGCCAGTGAAACGTTGGAAAACGCATCATTTTTCCACTGGAACGCTGGCAATCTGTTCCTGCGTCATCAATTTGTAAACTGGAAACATCTTCCCGACTTCAAGTTGCGAATCGAAAAAATTCCATGTGACAAGACCATCTTCGCTTTCGGGTTCGAAGAGATAGCAGACGAGCCTCCCGAGTGGTTGAGCAGTACGAACAAGAATGGTGTCCCTCGGGAATGTCATCTCGCTGCTGGCATACTCTCCAGTGATCTTCATTTCAAAATGTCCCTGAAACAGTCGCTGGGATTTGTCGATGCCGCCAATTTTCAGACCTTCGACCTCTGTCGTCAGCGAAGACGTCAACTTCTCAACTTTAACCCCATGTTGAAGACATTTTTCAATGATGTTCCGGTCGTTGGCAAAAAGATATGCGCGCGGGGCTTTCACTGATCGAGTCGCTGCAAACATCCCGAAGTCTTCCATTTTTATGGGCGTGACACTGTCCTCAACCATGACCGTCATCTCCTTGCCGGAACGCGGATTAATTGTTCTTTCAACTTCGCCGACGAGAATTTCCACAGGCTCCGCCAGGGGAATTGGCCTGAACGCGACGCCGAAATCGACTGCTTCGCTTCCTGAAAACCTGCGAACGGTTTCATCGTCTGCCGCCTTGGTTAGCTCGATGACTTGCGTTGAATGTTCAGCACAATAGTGCAGAATCTCTTCCACAAATCGTTCGGTCACCTCAATCCTCCGCTGAAATGACAGATAGCTGTAGGCTTCAGAAAGAACGGTTAACCGATTGCGAAGTCCCCCGTAGTTCTGTCCAATTCGCGGCTGGTGGGTAAAGGCTGCCCATGTCGTCCTGTCGCCCGGGTGTGGCTTGCTTGAATTACCAGTAAAGTTGCCGTAGTAGTACGTCCGAAACTTGTGTGCTGTCAGCATGACCTCGGCAATTGCCGGCATCATCTGGTCGCGTTGAAATGTGAGGATTCGTTGGTCCGTAGTTGGATTGAGCGGGTGCGAGTAGGTCAAATGGTACGCATGATAAGATCCGTTTGTGGTGTGCAAATCAACGGTTACATCAGGGTCCCAGCGATTAAGGAGCGTCACGAGTGATTGGACTTCGGGCGACTCAAGCTTGATAAAATCACGATTGAGGTCCAACGCCTGCGAGTTGGTGCGAACGCCAACGCCGCTGATCGGACCGTATTGTTCAACCCGATTCTCCACGCTGATTTTCTCATTACCGTCGGCATTAAAAATCGGTGCTATCAGGATTATCAATTTCGAAAGAACAGGCTTGAGTTCTCCGAGTAAAGCACGACGGGCCAGATGCTGAACGGCTTCTTTGCCCTCAACCTCGCCCGCGTGAATGTTTGCCATAATGAAGACGATTGGTTTCCCGGATTGACTGGCTTCGAGAGGCGTGGAAACTGGCGGATCAGAGAGGATCATCAGAGGCAGTTTTCTTCCTTCCTGCGAGAACCCGAGTGTCTCCACACGCAGCAGCGGACTGCGTCGCTGCAGTTCCGACAGAAAACTGATCACATCGTCATAGCGCCCAGTTTCTTCAAAATTCGTCGCTTCTGCACGCGATGTTAAGTCGCCGGGATCCTGGGCAATTGCCCTGAACGAAGACGCGAAAATGAAAAGACAAACAAGACTGGATCGAGTTCGTTTTGTCACGTTCTGGCTCCCATAACCTCTATCTCAGTGCTTGTAAACTTTGTGTTGCGGTCGGCCGGAGAGGATCTGTTCCTTGCCCCAGTTCGTGACAGCTCGAAATGCATCGCTGCGGATAAATTCCTGGAATGCCGTTTCGTCGGACCACTCACTGGTGATCAGGTACGAAGCATCGTCACTGACGTCTTTCCACAGCGTCGAACTCGTGTGGCCGGGAGCGGCCTTCAGTGCGTCGATGACTCCGGCAAACTTTTCTTCAAAGTCCGACTGCTTGCCGGGAAGTACGTGATAATTCATGCCAACGGTGATCATTCAACAGTTCCAAATCAGAGGTTCAATCGTGTCTACTTCGCCCGGCTGGAAATGAAACCGGCGAGCGGAGCGGCATAAGCCCTCCGGTACGTTGCGTTTGTACCGGGAAGCTGACGCATGCCGCTCGCCAATTCTGTCAGTCATGGCCGCCTTGAGTGTAACAGTTCTCGCGCCAGAATGTACTCGGCACGCGGCCACGATTGGTTAGTAGTTGAATTCGTGAGAATTCGAAGGTATGCGAAGTAGCATAGTTGCCTCTGCCCACCATCACGAGTCACCGAGTTGATTCACCCAGCACACGTCCAACGCCGAACTGATCACCTGTTCGCACGATTCCGCCGTTCTTGAACTGCACTTCAACCATTTTCTCGCTCATCACCGCTGCGCCGGTTTCGTCGGTGAGCGTGGTGATGATCTTCTTTGACTCTGCATCAATCACATCACCCGTGGACGGATACGCATACTGGCCATCGATCGAAAACGTGATCCAGCCCGGTTCGTCTCGCACTTTGATGCTGTTCATCTGAGTCGGTGGCATGACTGTGGCATCGAAGATGTGCAACTGCAGATTGTGGCCGTCCGTGACCCAGAGTTCTGTTTCATCCGGGGTCAGGCCAATCCCGTGACTCGGGCACCCATGACGTTTCACAGGCCCCGGCTGAAATCCAGTCACTTCAACGCGATGAAGTTTTTTTCCCGTGACGATATCGCCCACTTCGAATCCCAGCAATTCGTTGATCGTAACAAAGCACAGAGTCTGTTGTCCGTTGATGGTGAAGGGACGGATTGAATTACTGAATGGGCCGATGGTACGTGACGCAGTGTGTGTCGATGTATCCGCAACGGTGAGCAATGGTGAACGAAGACCCGCGAGGTAACACCATTTTCCATTTAGCCCGTAAACCGTATTGTGGGCTCCTGAGTCCGGAGAGATCTTTGCAATCACATCGCCGGTATCACCACTAACGACGTTCCAGTGTGCTTTTTCGAAGGATGGCACGTACAACACGCTGCCGTCAGGAGAGATCGACATGCGGTCGCAACCGCCTTCGAGAGCTTTTTCCCACAGCGACGCTTCGGTTGTTAAATCAATGCACTGCAGCGTTTCAATCGTCGAAATGTACAATCGTCCCGTTGTCGAGCTGGCACAGATACCCTTGACATTGATTGGCTTGCCGTCGCTGCCGAGACCGCCCGTCGGGATCCGCCTGACGAATTTGTGATCGTTGTCGATATCGAACACGATCAGACCATGGCCACCGTATTCCAGATAATTGCGAATGCCCGGTGCGGCAACGTAGAGCAACCTCTGTGGCCTTGTCGCGACAGCGGAATCCTGTGCAGCCGCGTCGAAGTGCACCACACAACATACAGCGAACAGAATTGAGGAAAGCAGCCGATGTTGCATGAAAAGATTCAAGGGGGAGCCGCTCTGTTTGCAGGGTTGGAACAAGTCGCGCCGGCCCACCAGGTTCGAATTATGCAGCGCTGCTCGATTACCGTCCGCCGTTTGACTGTGTCGCCTCAGTCGCCTTTTGCAGATTCTTCGTGAATTGTTCAAGTGTCATATTCTGTGCCGGGATGCCAGCTTGTTCAAACATCGCACGGGTGCGTCGGCTTTGCTGAAACTCATCCGTATCGATCGTCCCGTCCTGATTTGTGTCCAGTCTTGGGAAGTATGATTTTGCTTGTTCGGCAATGTCACCACTCCCGCCACCGCCCCAACGGTTGGAACCGCCGTTATTCTGATCCTGATTGTTGTTGTCGTTTCCACTGGCCTGTCGACCTGAGCGAACAGTTGGCTTCGCGCTGACGATCTGGAGCTTTTCGGTCCTCACAGCCATCGCGGCGTTGGTCTCAGTGGCAGCGGCCTCTGCAGCCTGGAGTTCCTCGGGAATCAGGAAGCCGTCGTGGTCGATATCAAACTCATCGAATTGTTCCAAGGCAACTCGGCGCGCGAGCATCCATTCGTCCAGACCAAGTTGACCGTCAAAATCTGTATCGACTTCGGAATACGCCGGTGGCAGAGCTTCGATCAGCGATGGCTTTTCTTTCATCTTATAGGCCTTCAACACGGGCTTTGAGTTCGCCGTATTGGAATTGTAAGGGGTGCCGTTGCCGGGGTTGTTCGGCGCACCACTATTGTCGCCACCGCCACTGAAACCAGATCGGAAGGAATTCCGCATATCATCGACGCTCATTCCGGGTTTGAGTTCGATGCCTCGTGATTTCATCATGTCGCGGACAAACGAAGGCATCCGATCAAGTTCTTCCTGATCGATCGTGCCGTTTCCGTTTGTATCCATCATGGAGCGACCGCCACCACCGCCGGTAGGCCCGCCACCAAAGCCACCGCCGCCAAAGCCACCGGGAGATCCGCCGCCAAAACCACCTCCACCAAACCCACCAGGAGGCCCGCCGCCAGAATCACCTCCACCAAACCCACCAGGAGACCCGCCGCCAGAATCACCTCCGGAACCCCTGCCGCCACGATCACCTCCCCGATCACCACGACCACCGCGATCCTGGGCGTGAGAATGTGATACCCAAGTGCCAAAAAGGAATCCAGCAATTGATGTAGCGAGGATAATTCGGGAAAGCTTCATATTGAATCTCTTAGACTCTGGAATGGTCCTGTATGCATAATCTCGATCAACTAAACACTCGCTTCACCAACCGATGCTGAATGCGAGAGTCTTTCCGGCTGAAGGGAATTCTTTCAAACCCTCGCTGTTGCTTCTGGTTACTAAGCATCAACGCGATTTTTGTCCAGCACGACAGCTAATGAGAACGCATTTTCTGAATCTGGACAGTTAACCCCGCCAACGATACACGCGATTCGATCTGTTTTGCAATTTTTCCAGACTCTTTCACCCTTCCGCAGGGTTTGAGACTATGAAACGATGAATTGTCGGGTGAAATCGTCCAATTCCACCGGTTGGGTATCCATCACGGGGTCCGTATTGTAATCGTCACTCTCTTCGTAATCTTCCGATACTTTCAGCATTTCAGCGAATCGCCCGACGGAAAACAGGATTCGACCGCAAGGTCGGGAACAATATCAGATCGGTCTGGCAACCACACAATTTTCTCAACTCACACACTGAACATAATAACGGTTTTTGATTACGGGATCTATTAAACCCTTAGATCCCGGTCATTTACAGGAACAAAAAATGTACACTTGTTCATTGTTTTTTGGGTCGCTGCGGCTGACGGTTTTTTGCAGTGGAATTCTGTTCATGTCCGCTGCTGCCTTTGGTCAGGCAAACGTTGGTACCGAACTGGATCTGTTGCGGCGCGACGATATCCGCACTCAATTGGGCCTGACGGAGACTCAAACTCAGAAAATCGAGGAAGCCTCTAAGGCGGGTACGATCTCGCAGGACTTCTTCAAGCCCTACCTGGAAAAGATGAAGGGGAAGACTCCGGAGGAGCAGTCTGCGATTCGCGAGGAGATGAAGCAGGCAGTGGTCAAGGCTAAAGAAGATGTGGGTCTGCAGTCATTGAATCTGCTTGACAGCAGGCAGTTGAAAATGCTGCGATCAATTTACATTTCGGAAGCTGGGTATCGGTCCCTGACGGACACCCGAGTCGCTGCTGACTTATCCCTTACCGACGAACAGAAGGCTCAACTGATTGAATTGAATACAGCTCGTTCTGAGGCGGCGACCAAGCTCGGTTTCAGCGCCACAGACGAACAGAAAGCCGTGTTCAAGACAGAATGGGAAGCGAAATATCTGGCAGTTTTGAACGCGGAGCAGAAAGCCACATGGACGTCGCTCAACGCTGGTGTCGTTGCTGTTCCAGGTCCTGAGACTGCTATCACAGATGTGGCAACTCCGGGAACAACACCCATGACGACAGGAGCGAATTCGGACACGCCTCCACCGGGGGCTCAGGTGATGTCCAGCTTTGGCAGTGTCGCGGACGGAGCGGAAAAAGATCAACTTGTCGAAAAATTCACATTCAATTTTCGTTACGCTCCCTGGGAACAGGTGCTGCAGGACTTCGCGGTCAGTACGGGCTATACACTGGACATGGCACAGATACCAAACGGCACGTTTAGCCACATCGACGGCCAGGAATACAACGTCGATCAGACACTTGATATCATGAACGGCTATCTGCAGCGCAAGGGATTTGCTCTGGTGCGGAGAGACGGATTTCTGGTTTGCGTCAATGTGAAG
The DNA here is from genome assembly GCA_043722015.1 of Candidatus Kuenenia sp. Classification (GTDB taxonomy): domain Bacteria; phylum Planctomycetota; class Planctomycetia; order Planctomycetales; family Planctomycetaceae; genus SXXK01. The sequence goes on from JAYSPO010000191.1 coordinate 6,682, forward strand.
GATGGTATTCCTAACATTCTTGTCCCGGACGTTTCGACTGAAGAGTTGATGGCAAGGGACGACAGTGGACACTTCAAAATCGGGGAAAATGAACTTGTTCGAGTTCAGATCCTGTTGAAGAAAGTTGACGTCGGCGTGATGGCGACGGAAGTCGAGGCTCTGACCGGGCCACTCGCCAGAATGACAGCGTTGACGCAGTCAGGAATCCTTATTATTTCTGACACCGGATCAAACCTGAGAAAGATCAATTCTTTTCTGGAAGCAGCGATTGCGAATGTGACACCGGACCTGATGTTCAAGTCCTATCCATTGACCAATATCGATGCCGAAGAAGCGGAACTCATGTTGTTGGCGCAATTTGGTATGCGACAAGGGGCCGGAGCTGCTTTGAACGTCAGCGCCGCAGCCGGCAACGACGGTAGACGCGGGACACCACCGGCACCCGCAGGTCAATCCTCCACCCTGAAAGTAATGTCGGACACTCGCACAAACAGCTTGTTTGTGACAGGTTCCAGGGACGATCAGACATTGGTGGAAGAGATCATTAAGGCCATTGATATTTCTGAACTGCCCGACGGTACGCCACTGACGAGAGCCGGAGCTTCAGGCCCGTATCTGCGAGTTTACAAGGTGGCTGGTCGCGCAGACCAGGCGGCACTCAGTATCAACGCGATGATGCCGGGAGTCGTGGTGAACGAAGATAACGCTGCCAGCACGGTGCATATTTTTGGCACCTCGAAGCAGCATCAACAAGTGTCCGAGTGGGTTGAGGCGTTTGCTGCGGGTTCAGGAGCCGCGGGTTCGGTGGCCGTGATTCCTTTGGTGAAAATGGATCCACTGACTGCCGCTGCCACGTTGCGAAACCTGTTTATTTCCGAAGGCACCGCTGCTCCGACTGTCGAAACCGATTTGTACGGTAACCGAATTATTGTCAAAGGCACGGCGACTCAGGTGGATCAGATCAAGCAGGTCCTGAAGGATCTGGGCGAAGACGGAACGGGTGTTCGAGCCCAGGGCGAAGGCGGTACCATTCGACGCTATTCACTGCGAGGCCGCGATCCTGACGAATTTATGCAGTATCTTGAGGGAGAATGGGCACGTAACGAATCGACACCCATTCGAATTGTAACCCCCGCAAAGAAGGGGCCGATCCGGGATAAACTGGTACCTTCACGGAAGTCTCAGGATGAGTCAGCAGAACCTAAGGCGGCACCCGCTGAAGTTCCCTTGACAACTCAGTCAAAAAAACGTGCCGGACTTCGGAAGCAGTCCGGGTACGTGGCCGTACGTCGTCAGGAGGAAACATCAGGGAAAGAAGAATCCGGGGCCGATTCACAATCAGGCAAACGAAGCGAAGGCGATGGTCCACTTGACGGAATCAAAATCGTTGTCGATGGCGATGAATTGCTGTTAATCTATGAAGATGAAGCCGCCCTGGATCGCCTTGAAGAGACGATGGATTTTCTGCAGCAGTCGATTCCCTATCGCACGCGCTGGACCGTGTTTTATCTGCAGGCATCGGATGCAACCGAAGCCGCCGCACTGTTGGAACAGTTGATTCCCAGCAGCAGCGTGACCGATACTGCGGCAAGTTCCGGATTTAGTCTGGGAGCGATGTTTCGACCGATCACCGATTCAGTTTCCAGCATGACGGGCCTGAGCGGAATTGGACAAAACCCGCAGACGCTGCGAATCATTCCTGACCCACGCTCGAATTCGTTACTGGTGACTGGCCCCCAGTCGCTCGTGGATGAAGCGGAAAAACTTCTGGAAGTTCTGGATTCCACCGAGATTCCGGAGTCGCTGCGTGAACTGCAGCCACGACAACTAGTCGTCGAATATGCCGACATCGACGATGCGGCAACGATGGTCAAGGAATCGTTTAAGCCATTCATGGAACCTGCCGGTGGTCAGCAGCAGCAGAACAATCCATTGGCCGCCTTGATGGGCGGTGGAGGCGGCGGCAGCAAGAAGGAACCAGCTGGCGTACAGATGACAGTTGCTGTTGATCGCCAAAACAGCAGACTCGTGATTTCTTCCAGCGAAGAACTGTTCCTCAAAGTGGAATCGCTCGTCCAGGAAATGGACGAAGCGTCCAAGTCAGCCAATCGCACAGTGCGTTACGTACAGCTGATTCATTCTGACGCCACGATGGTGCAGAATTCTTTGTCTGCCATGTTTCCTCGCGTGACTTCCAGCGGCACGAAAACCACGAACAATTCAACAAGTGACAACACGCCGAAGCCGGACAGCAGCGGTTCCAATCAGACACCAACAAATCCGTTCGGCGGACGGGGTGGCAGCACCGGGGGTAATCCATTCGGAGGTGGTGGCAATCCATTTGGTGGTGGAGGCAGTCCGTTCGGCGGTGGCGGAGCCAGTCCGTTCGGTGGTGGTGGAGCCAGTCCGTTCGGTGGCGGAGGACGCGGTGGTGCTGGTGGCGGCAGTCCGTTTGGCGGCGGTCGAGGTGGCCGCTAGGAGTCCTTCTGAATACGGCTGTTCTTGTGAGCGGCAAGGCGTTAGCCGCCGGTTTTTGCAGGTAAATTACCCGCGGCTAGCGCCTTGCGGCTCACGGTTTTGGAGTATCCGGAAAGTCTCCTGGTTCTCCGAGGCAAGACAGGATAAGTACGCCAGTCTCATCATCTTCTCAAAGCACTGCAATGGAACTTGGTCAATTACTTGTTAACGACGGACTGGTCACTCGTGAGCAACTCAAGGCGGCTCGCGAGACGCAGGGTAGCCTGCGCATAGATCAGGCGCTGGTCAAACTGGGAGCTGTCACGGAAGATGCCATTCTTCGTAAACTTTCCGATGAATTCGGCATGCCGTACATCGATCTGAAAGACATCGAAGTTGATGTTGAACTGCTGTCGAAGTTTCCGACCTCCTCGATCTATCGCCATTCACTGTTGCCGCTGTACCGTGAAAATGGTCATGTCGTCATTGCGACATCCGATCCGCTGAACCTGGAAGGATTGGATGAACTCAGCACGGTGAGTGGTTTCAAGCTGTCGCCGGTTCTGACCCGCAGCGGAGAACTCGGCAGCCGCATCCATGAACTGCTGGGCGTCGGTGGCGACACAATTAATGAGCTTGTTCGTCGTCGCAGTGAAGAAGGCATCGAACTTCTCGAAGAGATCAATGAAGACTTCGGTGAATTGGCAGAAGGGGCGCAGGCACCGTCGGTCATCAAGCTGGTGAACGAACTCCTGATGGAAGCTGTTAAGCTGCAGACCAGCGACGTGCATATTGAGCCGCAGGAACACGGCATGCGAGTCCGCTATCGACTGGACGGCATGTTGCGGGTTCAACCGACGCCACCGGAGATCGCTCAGTTCTATTCGGCGATCGTAACTCGTCTCAAGATCATGTCACATCTGAACATCGCTGAAAAGCGGTTGCCTCAGGACGGACGCATCAAACTAAGAGTCTCGGGGCGCGAGGTCGATGTCCGCGTGTCGATCATCCCCATGATGCACGGAGAAGGCGTCGTCATGCGTTTGCTTGACAAAGCACGCATGAAGTTTGACCTGAAAGCGGTCGGGATGCCGCCGACCGTGATGGGGATTTTTCGAAAGCTGTTGGAACTTCCACACGGGATTATTCTGGTCACCGGCCCGACCGGCAGCGGGAAATCCACAACACTCTACAGCGCGCTGAACGAGATCAAGGATCCCACGATCAAGATTATTACAGTCGAAGACCCGGTCGAATACCAGATGGACGGGATCAGCCAGATTCAGGTTCACAGCCGCATCGGGCTGACTTTCGCCGGGGCATTGAGAAGTATTCTGAGACATGACCCGGATGTTGTCCTCATCGGGGAAATTCGAGACGGTGAAACGGCTCAAGCGGCCATTCAGGCATCACTCACCGGGCACCTTGTGTTCAGCACTCTGCACACAAATGACGCTCCCAGTACTTTCACCCGACTGATCGACATGGGCGTCGAACCCTATCTGGTCGCGAGTACCGTGGAGGGTATCCTGGCCCAGCGCCTCGTGCGCAGACTTTG
>JAYSPO010000192.1:0-1750 GCA_043722015.1 Candidatus Kuenenia sp.
GTCCTGTTCATGCGCAATCTTCGCCTGCTGCAGTTCTTCCGCACCCAGCTCATACCATTCGGTCAGACGGCGAACACGATCCGTAGCTGCGTCCAGTTCTTCCGGGCGTGCTCCGGTCTTGAGTCTCCGAAGATTGGCTTCGACTTCCTGCAGCACGTCTTCCGTCTGCACAATCGCCGATTCAAGCGTCGGAGACTTAAGTTCGGCAATCAGCTGACCTTCTTCGACCACACTGCCGTCTTCGACCAGAATACTCTCGACGATGCCAGCGACCGGAATATGAACCTGAACGATGTTGCCAGGCCGCACCTCGAAGTCGCCGCTGGTGGTGCTTTTGACTGGAACAAGGAACAGCAACGCAACGAGACTCAAGAGTCCGATGGCCCAGGTGGTCGTTCTTCCGGATCGTGATTTCAACATTGTTGCAAACTCGCTTGCAAAGAAACCCTTGAACACTCGTCGAAGTCCAAAACTCAGCAGGAGTGCGACGAAGACCATACCGACAATTCCAAACTGGCCACCCATGTACTCAAAGAACTGCACGAAAATCAGATCCAGAAAGCCAATCGCAAAGACCCAGCACATGCCGCCATAGAACAGTAATACGCGTTTTTCGGGGAGAGCAGGAGGAGGTGCCGCTCCCCAGAGAATCCACCGCAGATGACTCATCCAGTAATCCATCGCCCGAGGCCGCAGATTTGGAATGGAGAGCCAGTCGCTCAGCAGATAATAGCCGTCCAGCCTGAGCATCGGATTGAAGTTCAGAAAGCTTCGCCCGCCGCAAATTGTGAGAACCAGAAACGCGACCTGATTAATGGAAGTACCAATGACGGTGACGCGCCACACAAAGACGCCGATAGCCCACATGCATAGATCGCAGTAGCCTCCCGCCGCTGTAATGGCCAGTCGCTTCCATTTTTCCGGAATCAGCCAGGCATCGGAAACATTGCAGTAGAGGCATGGTGTAAAGAACATGAAGAGCATCCCTGTATCATGCACTTCGCCACCGAATCTCTTCAGCGTCGCCCCATGCGCCATCTCATGCAACGAAGTGCAGCCCACCATCACGCACAGAAACAACATCGCATCAGTCCATCCGTGTGTTCCGGAAATCCCGGCGGTCAACAAATGGGAACTGGAAATCATGATGCACAACGCGGCGAGCATGATACAGCCGGAGAAGAAAAGAAAGCCGCGAGTCCAGACGAAGGGTATCCAACGTACCAAGCGTCCGAGGAACACATCGGGATCGCACAACGGAATCCGAAAGAAGAGTACCGACTGCCCGTTCAGTGGAGATTTTTTCTTGGGACGGACAGATGCAGTGGATGGCGGAGAATCCGCCGCATTATCGGCGCTGTCCAGCGAGCTATCGGGCTGAGGACTCCGTGATCCCGATCGTGACTTCGACGTTGACGCCAGTAAGCCCATCGGCTGAATAGCCTGCAGGAATTCACCGAGATCTGCTTCGCTGAGATTCTGTTCAAACCGATGGAAGTAGGTCCTTTGAATGTCGCTGAAACTGTTTTTCCCATTGAGCAATTCCAGAAGGCATGCTTCCTGTGGGCCGACGCTGAAATACTCACGACTCTCGCGACGCTTGATGACGTACTCGGTCGCTGAGATGGCCTGAATCGTCAGGTCGTCCCGAACTCGAGGTAAACTTGGTGATGGTGGAGGGAGAGTTCCCAATGTCGTTGTCCGAAGATTCGAGTGATCATTGCGGTTAATCCCGTCGGCGGAGCGACGG
>JAYSPO010000193.1:0-1805 GCA_043722015.1 Candidatus Kuenenia sp.
GCAAGCTGACGCATGCCGCTCGCCAATTGTCTCACACATGACCGCGCGAAGTATAGTGTCATTTCGGGTGAGTGAGGTTTGTCATTCGCCTGGGATCTCAATCGGATGCTGACTGATGTCGCCCAGCGGGCTCGGGGAAGGTTCCGCTGATTTCGATGGCGGAGCGCCGTTGAAGTAGACGACCTCGTCTTCGATCTCCCCGACCTCGCCTTTGCTGTGCGGCTGAGCATCCTGTAACGCAGCGGCGCTGGCTGCGGGGCCGAATCTCTGGATGCCGTCCATTGGTGCGGAACGTGGCTTTGGAGCTGGGGTCATGTCGATCCCGGGATGAATCATAGCGCTCTGCACCGTCCGGCTCGATGGGATTTTTGGTTTTCCGCTCGACGGCAGCGTCAGATTGCCGCGTCCTGATGCCTGAGTTTCTCCGAACGCATGCACCACGCCCGCAGGCCTGTCAGCTGTCGATTCATTGACGGCCTGCATGATTCCTCCGTCCGGATTGTCCAGGAATCTCTGAGCGATATCGCGTCGCAGATTCTGTCGGACGTTGAACACGACTCCGTCCGGCTGACGCACAGAAATTTCATCAATCACCCACGCACTGTTTTCTTTCAGCAGCCGCACGCTCACCGGTGGTTCTCCGTCGCGTCCCAGTTCAACAACGGCCTGTGATTCGGCCTGCTCTGTCGATCGCACGGGGACCAGCAGCATGTCCGGCAGGCGGTCGAAGTCGCCTGGCAGAGTCTTCAGATTTCCCCAGATGAGTCGATTAAAATCCATGGAACATGTTCGCTTCACGCCTGGCAGGTCGTGCTTGTGCCATGCCGCTGCGAGTTCCACGATCGGGACCGTCAATTGCAGATGATTCCGCAGCGAAGCGACCTGCGCAGACGCATTCGGATACTGGATATCGTCAACGTTCAGGGTTCCGTTTTCGCTGCGCATGATGACGCTGCAGATCTGTCCGCCTTCGGACATGAATTCCATTTCTGTCGTGTCGCCGCGCACATCGGTATTCTGGAGCGTCAATTCACCGCCAGGAACTTCGGACAAAGGGAGCTGAGACACGAGCGCCGGATCCAGGCGGTCCCACGTACCATGCGAAAATTCTTTTGTCGATAACTGCTTCAAAATGGGTAGATTCTGATCATGCAGAGCGGAGACGAATAACATGGCCCGGATTGGTGCTGTGAACGCGGATTCCAGTTTTTGTTGTTTCCGCGTCTGGCGATCGTAAATCGTGATGTCGCGGATTACGAACGATGTTTCCACAGACCCTTCGGCAAGTTTCTGAATGGCTTTACGATCGTCTGTTTCTGGCGTCGTGAGATCCAGTTGCACGATTTGAGTCTTATCCGGCACCATGATCGTCAGTTGTCCGGAGAATGAACGGATTTCAAAGTCGTCCGGAGCGTGTTCCGCAGACGGCATGCTGATCATGGACAGATCGCCTATTTCCAGCGATGTGCTGTAGAACGTTTCGTCGCAGAGTGTCTGCAGCGCAACTTTGTCTTCTTTGCCATACGCTGCGAGGAACTGCGAAACAGTATTCAAAGCGCGAGCCTGCCGCAGCACCGATCCGGGATGATCGTCCGTTTTACGTTGCCGCACTTCAATGTCAGAAAACAGCCAGCGGTCATCTTCCCGTGCGACTTTCATCAGGAGATAACCGTTCTTTGACGGCATCTTGACGAGCGCGTCGGATTCATTCATCTGAATTTCAGGTCGTCGTGCCATTTCGCTTTCGCATTCAGTCGATACGCGTTCAACCACGCGATTCAGCCAGGGTTCCGGCATCTGTTCCA
>JAYSPO010000194.1:0-1567 GCA_043722015.1 Candidatus Kuenenia sp.
TCATGGGCAACTCGCACGCGATCATCATTGTTGATGATCTGAAAGCAGTCCCGTTCGACACGATCGGCCCGCAGATCGAACGACATCCTGAGTTTCCAGATCGCACGAATGTCGAGTTCGTGCAGGTGACAGGAGCCAGCAGCGCCATCGTTCGCGTCTGGGAACGCGGCTCGGGAGAAACTCCAGCCTGCGGTTCCGGTGCCTGTGCGACGGCCATCATGGGCTGGGCAACAGGGCTGTTCCAGGCAAACGCCCCCGTCCAGATCCGCATGACCGGCGGCGACCTGCTTGTGCGACTTTCCGCAGATCACGTCGTCTCCCTCGAAGGCCCGGCAGAAGAATCATGCCGCGGCGAAGTGCAGATCACGTCCATTAGCTCCGGCTTTGTCGGATGACGCAAGCCCCGCAGGTTCGTGATGCGGAGCGTGATTATCCTGTAGCCGTCACGCTCCGTCGTGACGAGCCCAAAAACAGGCCACTTGATAATCGAACTCTCGAACCATGGTGAGTCGTTATCTGATTATCGGGCATCGCGACGCTGTGCCGCTGGGTCCGTACGATAGACTTTGGAAGAACATCGCTCGGGCCGGACATACTTGCGCATGGAACGCCACACCAACCACTTTCTGTGTAAGATCAACGAAAATCGCCAGACTGAAGCCCGTTGCTAGTGCTCTGTCAATCGCGTATAAGTGTGTGCCACTGGCTCTGCCAGTGCTTCCTGCACATGCGGCGCACTGGCAGAGCCAGCGGCACGCAACCCATCAATCCATTGCGGACAGAGAACTAGCTCTCCATCTGCTTCACCATCCAGGCGAGCTGGTTGGGGTCGTTAAGACGAATCTGGCCACTCATAGGTTAAAGGTATGAGCATGTTTCAGCAGAATTCCGGTTTGATCCGGCTCGCGTGGACGATGATCGCCACATCGCTGATCTTTTCCTGGGGGCGTCCCAGCCTGGCGTGGGCTCAAACAGCTGCATCCCTTCAGGAATCCGTCGTAGTCGAAGATCACGATGATAAGGAACGTACTGCCGATGCATTATCGGACGATGATGCCGGACTTCGCCTGATTCGGGAGAATATCTACGTACCTTCCATCAGCGTCAGATCTTGAAGTCCCGCCAGAAGTCCTGGTTGACGGACCAATGTCGGAGGCAGCCGTCCGTTGGTATACTGATCATGAATGTGACTTGCGGGCCGAAGTCGCCAATGTCACCGACTATGCGGCGAAAAACCCTGATGATCCAAACGCAATACCCCCCGTATTTCATGTGCTGGCAGTGAAGGGTCGCCAGATGCCCACCGTGCCAATCAGCGGCGCAGGGTACTCAAAATTATCCGTGGGCGAGATTCGCGAACTGATGACTCGATGGCCGCGTCAAATGGATTGGGCGTACCTGGACGGCAGTCGTGGAAACGGAACGGGATTTCTCAGCGGCAAACCGTTCTTCCATGCATTCCTCACGGAATCAAAGCAGGTCGGCGTACTGACGTATTCCACAAGAAGAGGCGACACAGAATCCGTGACGGTCAAGTATCGGTTGTCAAAGGCGAAGTAGTGCCCCG
>JAYSPO010000195.1:0-2094 GCA_043722015.1 Candidatus Kuenenia sp.
GAATCGATGATCCAGAAAATGTTTCGTCAAGGCATCCAGCAATTCCGGATTCGAGGGCGGATTGGTCACGCGCATGTCGTCTTCCGGATCAACGATGCCTCGACCAAAGAAATGTTTCCAGTACCGATTCACAAGGGCCTTTGCAAAGAACGGATTTTCCGGAGCGGCCATCCAGTCGACGAGATATTGTCGAGCATCTTCGTACGGCGAAATATCGAGCGGCACACCTCCGAGTCCCGTCGGTTTCACGTCCAGCTGGCTCCGCGGATTCTTCGCCGACGGAGCGCTGGTTTTCAGATAGACCATGTCCGGCTGATTCACGTTCTGATTGAACTTGCTGTTCTTCAGCCCGACCTGAGAGAAGAAGGCTTCAAAGCCGTAATAGTCCTGCTGACTCCAGCGTTCGAACGGATGATGATGACACTTCGCACACGCCATTCGCATGCCCAAAAACAACTGAGCCACGTCTTCCATTTGCGCCGTCGATGATTTGACCTCGCGATACCATGCCACGGGTGGATGAGTCTCCGGATCGCCAGTCGCCGTCAGCACGCTGCGCACGAATTGATCGTAGGGCATGTTTTCACGAAACGCACGACGAATCCACGCATGAAACTTGTATGTATAAGGTATGTCGGTGCCCGTCCGTCGTTTATTGCGGAGAACCGTCGCCCATTTGTTCGCGAAGTAGTCGGCATAGCCGGGGCTGTCTACCAGCCGGTCGACCAGGCGATCTCTTTTCGCAGGATCGGTATCCGCCAGAAACTGCTCGACTTCGGCGACCGTCGGCAGTCGTCCCGCGATGTCGATGGAAACCCGACGAATCAATGTCGCATCGTCACACAATGCCGACGGCGGAATGCCAAGCTGTCGCTGTTTCGCAAACACCAGGTTGTCGATAAATGTTTTCTCTGGTGGAGTCTCCAGCACCGGTATTCCCTGCGGAATGATGGCTCGAAAGACACCGACGCTGCCCTGGAATCGCACCATGATTGCCACCTCTCCAGGGATGTCTTCGATCGTGATGCGGCCTTTTGCAGTCGACAGCGCCATTTCCGAATGATTCGCTTCGTACGAGGCCAGGCGAGTTACATCGCGCGTCGAACCATCGCTGTAGTGAGCGATCACGGCCAGTTGCTGCTTCGACTTGAAACTCATTTCACGGACAGGAGGAACGGACTCGATGCGTTCCAGCTTCGGATCGGTTTCGGCTCCGTATGGCATCCCCTGCCGAATCCACCGCGCGATGAGTTCCCATTCGTACGATCCGGGCGACATGCGTTGTCCGCCCCCGTGAGGAAGAATGTTGCCTGGTTTCTGCAGCAGCAGGCTGAAGTCCGGATCGGCTGGGAAAACGCGACGACCGCGGTCTTCGTACACGAGATACTCGTAATCTTCCTTCGGATAGAATCCCAGTAACGACAGCTTGAAGCCGTTTTGTCCATCCGCCTTGCCATGACATCCCCCCGCGTTGCATCCGAGTTTTGTGAAGATCGGTACAATTTCGTTTTCGAAATTAACGGGTAATTCCTCGGTACAACGCGATGTGCTGACAACCAGCGTCGCCGATTGCCCGGACGCGACTTTCGCGGTGATCGTAGCTGTCCCGTCGGCTGTTGGTACTACCAGGCCTTCCGCATCGACGTTCAACACCGCCGGAAGATCAACTGAATACGTCGCGTCATGCGTCACGTCATGCCGCTGACCGCTGGAGTAGACGCCTGTGACGATCAGCTGCTTTCGAGCGTTCTGCCCAATCATCGACGTCGGTCCGGCAGCTTCGAATTCGACCCGGACCAAATCACCCTTTGGCCCGAGCCCCGGCGGTTGCTCCGCCATCGTCGCAGGACTGAGTGTGACCAGTAAACACAACAAGAAGCAATTCGTCACACTGGTAAGGCCACAAACCACAGATCGTCGCCGTTGATCCATCATGCCAAGATTCCCATCACAGGATGTGAGAACAGAAGTTCAGCATTGTGATTGAGCCAACAGGGACAAGCAAGACTTTGAAGGAAATAGTCCGCTCTGCTGGCGAAAAAGCGTTATCGCAATCTCTGTGAATCTCGGGTGATGGCTGGAAATTCATCGTAC
>JAYSPO010000196.1:0-5328 GCA_043722015.1 Candidatus Kuenenia sp.
GAAGTCAAAACCAAACCTCGTGTTTATCCTCGCCGACGATCTTGGATATGGCGAATTGGGGTGCTACGGCCAGAAGGTGATCCAGACACCTCGGCTGGATCTGATGGCGAAGGAGGGTTTGCGGTTTACCCATTTTTATGCCGGAGCCACTGTGTGCGCACCGTCGCGAAGTGTGCTGATGACCGGCATGCATCATGGCCATACGCGGGTTCGCGGTAACGCAGGTCGCACGAATCCTGCCGCGCAGGCGCTTCAGGATGGAGATATCACCGTCGCCAAAGTGCTGCAACAAAGCGGTTATCGCACGGCACTGTTCGGGAAGTGGGGACTGGGCAATGCCGGTTTGGCAGAATCCGGTCTGCCGCGCAGGCAGGGGTTCGATGAGTTCTTCGGATATCTCAGCCAGCATCATGCTCACAATCACTTTCCGGATTTCCTGTGGCGGAATGAAGAGAAAGTCGCGCTGCCGAACAAAGTGATACCTGTGGGTGATGATGGCGGCGGTTACGCAACCGAAGCCGTACAATTTGCAGATGATCTCTTCGCTGCAGAAGCTCTTCGCTTTGTCGATGAAAACAAGACGCGTCCGTTCTTTCTGTACTGGAGCATGGTAACGCCTCATGCCAACAACGAACGCACGAAAGCCCTGAAGAACGGTGCCCAGGTGCCTGACTTCGGCCCGTATGCAGCGACCGACTGGCCGGAACCCGACAAAGGACACGCGGCGATGATCACACGGCTGGACGCGCATGTCGGCCGATTGCTCGACAAACTGCAGGAACTCGGCATCGCGGAAAACACGCTCGTCGTCTTCACCAGTGACAATGGTCCGCACAATGAAAGTCATCACGATCTGAAACGATTCGATCCGAGCGGGCCCTATTCCGGCATCAAACGCAGTCTCACGGACGGCGGCATTCGAGTCCCCGCGATTGCCTGGTGGCCGAAGCACATCGCAGCCGGAACAGAGTCCTCGCATGTGGCCTATTTTGGCGACTGGATGGCGACTGCGACCGAACTGGCGGAGGCTGAACCGCCCGCCGGAATTGATTCGATCAGTTTTGTGCCAACATTGACGGGCCATCCCGATCAACAGCCCGAGCATGAATTTCTGTACTGGGAATTCCACGAAGGCGGTTTCCGTCAGGCCGCCCTGTATCAAAGTCGCTGGAAAGGAATTCGCACGGGCAGCCCGGACGCTCCCGTGCAACTATTCGATACAGACACCGACGTCGCAGAAGTCAACGATGTGGCGAAGCTGCACCCCGAGATCGCTGCCACGATCGGCACATATCTGCAATCCGCGCGGACTGAGATCGCGGCATGGGAACCAAAATGGGAATCCGCCGGACGCGGAGGAAAGTGACCTTTGGTGCGAGGGGTCTGTTGATTTAATGCGGTCAGACCCCCTACTCACGGTCTGAAATTTGAAATTTGAAATTTGAAATGCGGGGCGTAGCCCACGCGGTTAAACGCAGGTGAGTTCCTCTACCGCGCAGGATGTCTCAATTCCCCTTGCCGATCGACAACGTTGTGAATTCCTTCGTCGTCGAATCCCAGTGATCCGTCAGTCGTGAGAGAATCTCTGGCTGCGATCGGGCCATGTCGGACTGTTCACTTCGATCGCTTGCGACATCATACAACTCCCACGGCTGATCCTTTGCGGCGACCGCCTTCCACTGGCCCATGCGAATCGCGCGGTTACCTTCGTGCAGCCACCAGACAGAGTCGTGCAACATTGGATCGTCCTTCGAGAACGAACCTGCCAGACTGCGACCGGGCGATGGAGGCCCCGGAATCCCTTCAATCACTGCGGGGCGTTCGACGCCTGCGATTTCAAGCACGGTCGGCACGACATCGATGACATGCCCTACCGTGTGACGCAGTTCTCCCGGTGTTTTGATTCCCACAGGCCAATGCGCGATCAGCGGCGTCGAAATACCGCCCTCGTGAACCCATGTCTTGTGCCGACGGAAGGGTGTATTGCTGACAGTGGACCAGCCCGGTCCGAGACACAAGTGCGTCTTTGCAGATCCTGGCGCAGCCTCCGGATCATGGCCGTCGCCCCGCACCATCATCTCGGCAGATGCACCGTTATCGGACAGAAACAGAATAAGTGTACTTTCAAACGCATGCATCGCGTGGAGTTGTGCGAGAATTCTGCCGATTTCGCGATCCATCCGATCGATCATCGCCGCATGAATCGCCATCTTGGTTGCCTGGAATGCGTGCTGGGCATCATTCAGATCGTCCCACGGCACCGGCAAAGAGACTTCCGCTGGACCAAATTGGCGAACCTGTTCCGGAAAGGCATACGGCGGCCCCAGAGTACGTTCGGTGTCGCTCATGCGTCCTGTAACGACTCCTCGGGCGACCATCCGATCAAACCGCGCCTGTCGCACTTTTTCCCAGCCGTCCCTGTAGCGATCTGCGTAACGTGCGATGTCTTCGGGCGGGGCCTGTAATGGAAAGTGAGGTGCGGTGAAAGCAACATATTGAAAGAACGGCTGTTCCACCCCAGCGTCCGCATGTGCTTTCAGGCAGCGAATCGCATGATCGGCAATCGCCACCGTGGAGTAATAGCCATCGCCGTCCTTAACCTCCGGCAAAGGCTTTCCGTCTTCCAGTTGCCGCGCAGGGCGAAAGAATCGTCCCTGATCCTGCAGCTCATAACTGCGATCAAAACCACCGGCGGCCGGTGTCCCGTCAATATGCCACTTACCCGAATAGTAGCACTGATAGCCCACAGGTTTGAGCAGCTTCGGCAGCAACGGAGCCCAGACTGGCCTGACTGATTTCGGTCCGGAACCTCCGGCAACCGTCGGCAGCGCGTCCCGGCCCACCTGCTGCGGATAGTAGCCGGTCAGCAGCGCGGCGCGGGTGGGCCAGCACCGCGCAGTGTTGTAGAACTGCGTGTACTGCAGGCCGTGCTGAGCGAGCTGATCCAGATGCGGCGTCGCAATTTCACTGCCGTAGCAGCCCAGGTCAGAATAGCCGAGATCATCGGCCAGAATCACCATGACATTCGGTCTGGCCGACGGAGCCACACAGAACGCGGCTCCTGAAGGTGGCGCGTTGTCAGATCCAAAAATTCTGGCTGGGTGGCCGGGGCTGGACTGAGCGAAGCGAAGGAAGCCCCGGGGTTTCGAGCCAGCGCTCTCCAACCCCGGCCACCCCCGCACGAAACCATGACAAGCCACCAGCTGCAACAGTCCAAGCGCCAGGCAGGTTACGAAAAGCCTCATCCTTCGTACTCAGAGAGAAAGCCCATAAATTCGCGACGGTGTTCTTCTTCGTCACCGAGAGCTGTGATGCACAGATCCTGTGTCACATAGTCAAAGCCATCGCACAGTTGAATGATTTTCGAATACTGAGCGATCGCGGCGTCTTCGGCGATAATGACACCCTTGATAATGGCGACCACGTCTGTCATTTTCTTCGGAGGTTGCAGGCTGTCCTGGCGTGCCACAAACGACGCAGTGCCGGGAACGATTCCGCCCACCGTCTTGATGCGTTTCGCCAGCAGCTGAGCATGGATCATTTCGGCCGCGATATCTGCCTGCAGCGACGACTTGATTTCTTCCGCCCGGACGCCGTCCAGATTGATGGAGCAAGCGATGTAATTCATCACCGTTTCCATCTCCATCCAGTACGCGACACAAAGTTCCGAGATGATGGTGTTTCGTTTTTCCTGGTCAGACATAACTTTCACTTTCGATTTCTGATTTCTGATTTTGAATTACATTCCACGCTGTCATAAGTGACACAATTGGCGAGCGGCATGCGTCAGCTTGCCGGTACAAAAACGAGGTACCGGACGGCTCACGCCGCTCCGCTCACCGGACTCATTTCCGGTCGCGGGGAATAACAGCCAGAGCATTATAGGCATCATCATCCTTAAACCACCGAGCTTGGCGCATAAAAAAAGGCCGATCGGATTGAATTGAATCCGATGGCCTTTTTCAAGGAGCGAGGTTTCTCAGGCACTCGCTCAAATACATGGGCTCGTTTCTCAGGCGAGCCATCGTCTCTCTCTGTACTGCGTTCTCAGGGCAGTACGCTGCGTTCTCAAGGCAGCTGTCGGGCTCAAGGATCTCACTCCGAGCCCGGTCTCTCTCTCGACAGATCAGTTAAGCAACGTCCGTGCCATTCGAATATCGAAGACTGTGGGAAACCGGCTGCTTCGTGTTGGGGAAATCGCCAGAACGCCTGATTTTTATGGCATTTACGGCATGTTCATAATTTTTGAGCTGCATTCCGGACGTGTTCAAGCGCCCATGATTCGTCGGACCGTTTTGAATTTCTTACAATGCTTCCTCGTTGCAATGTTTACAAAATTGCAATTTTTCAGTTCTGTTTTTGCCAGGATCGCTGCCAGTGTCCGACGCTCTGTTGTCTCATCCCTTTACGCCGCACGATTTCTGGATGAAGAAAGCGCTGGATCAGGCGGTACTGGCGTTTGATCAGGGAGAAGTTCCGGTCGGTGCGATTATTGTGCATCAGGAGAAAATAATCGCCGAAGCCTGCAACCAGCGCGAGATGCTCAACGATCCGACGGCCCATGCGGAAATGATCGCCATCACGCAGGCCGCAGAAGTGCTGCAGTCATGGAGATTGCTGGATTGCACGCTGTACGTCACGCTGGAACCATGTCCGATGTGTGCCGGGGCAATCGTGCAGGCCAGAATTCCGCGCGTGGTTTATGGAGCAACTGATCCTAAAGCGGGTGCCTGTCATACGCTCTTCAGTCTGACGTCTGACATTCGACTCAACCATCAGGCGGCGGTGCTGGGTGGCGTCATGCAGGAGGACTGTCGCGCAATTCTTCAGGAATTTTTCCGGCAGCAGCGCGCACTTGGAAAGAAATAGGTGTTCGTCTCTGCCGCTGCCTGAATCCTGAAGCCTGCAAATCAGCCTTGCGATACGCAGGACGTGCCGGTGTTCCTGCTGATCGGCGAAAACTGCCGATTCTGAGCCCTGTTTTTCAGTACTTCGTGCTGTGCAGTGCAGAGCTCTCGAATAATTGCAATCAAAACTTTAAGAGGTATTGACCCAAATTTTGAGTTGGGATAAATCTCCCCCGCACGCAACGGGTTTCCCGGCAGATTCAGCCAAACCGTTGCGACTCCCTTCCAAATCCTCCTGTTCATCACGCTCTGTCTGCTGATCTGCTTCCTTGCAGAAAGTTAAACAAGCGTCCTGTCTCACCTCAGTGGTTTCAGACGCACCGCAATCCCGCTTCAGCCGCACTGAAGCAAACTGCGTTGTGATACTGACGCCAGTACCCGTCTCATCCGCCCGCTGGCAGTTTATTGTCAAACTGTGTGC
>JAYSPO010000197.1:0-2574 GCA_043722015.1 Candidatus Kuenenia sp.
GCTGTTCAATCAGGCGGGAATTGGTGTGGAATCTCTCGGGCAGATCTTTGACTTCCGAGCCAACGCATACACTCCAGCGGTCAACGATACGTATCAGCATCAGCCGTGGAACGCCTACTTCCTGGGCAACGGCCTCATCCTTCCTTCCACCGCCGCGCTTTCAGGTGTGGACACAGAAACAGGAGTCAATTTCCCAGCGTTCTATCAGATTTCAACCAGCGTGTTTGGCGGTGGCTACTACTATGACTCGAATCATACGATTGCAGCCACTGGCTGGCGCGTACGGGCTCAGGCCGCGTGGCGAGACAGTGTTGTCGTTGGCGTTTCAGTTCAGGATGATGATCTGTTCGGCCAGACTGTGAACGGAATGATCGAACTACGCCAGACGGTTTTCCACCGTACGACGCTTGCGCGGCGTTCGATGCGGCACAAATTTCGACAGGCTGACGGATCCGGCGATGGTGAAACGGTGCGGCACCGTCTCGCGGATCCTGTGTACCGTCGGCAGAACATCGTGCTGCAGGACGGAAGCTCTCGACTCACAACACCCGGCGGGACTCTGCTCAACTTCCTGCATGTTGTCCCTGGCGGAGGAGCGGGAAGCGGCACGTTTGAAAATCCTTACGGCACAATTTCCAACGCGATGCTCAATCCGCTTTCGGCAACGGGAATTGTCTATACGCCGAACGGCGGAACGTTTAATGAAAACGTGACTATGAAAACGGGTTCGAGCCTGTTTTCCAACGGCCCGACTCAGTTCGTGAGCACGAATGTCGGTTCTGTCAAAGTGCCGCTCTCGGGTGTCAACAGTTCCCTGACTGCGCTGCCGTCGAAGATTGTGGGCAACATTGGGCTGGCACACAACACAGTCCTGAACGGGTTTGATGTGCAGGGTAGAATTTCCGGTACAAACGTGACGGGCGTTTCTTTGGTCAACAATCGGATTGCATCGTCGCCGTTGGATGCGATCATCCTGACATCATCGACTGGTGTCAACATGAATAATCTGTTGATCACCAATCCCGTGCAGCGCGGCATCCTGCTGAATGATTCGTCAGCAAGCCTGTCGTCGGTGACAATTCAGAATTCTGGCCTCACGGCACTGGAGATCAATACAGCGGCTATGAACAGGACGGTCACGGCAACGGGCCTCAACATTGTGGGAAGCCTCAGCGGCATTGATGCCAACGTGATTGGGGCCGGCAATCTGCTGCTGAACATTTCCGGTACTCCTGGTTCAGCGACAGCCTCCAATTCCATCAGCGTCCAGCAGGATGCCGTCAACGTTTCGACCGGCGCTGTCTCAGCCGGCAAAGCAACTGTTCAACTCAACAGCCTGACTGTTGCATCCACCGCCGGATTCGGAATCGTCGTTGATGGCTCAGCCGGCACTGGGATCACGACGGTCACCGGATTCTCGGGCAACTCCGTCACCAAAGCAGCCATGGGAGGCGCTTTGTTTGACACGGTCACATTTGACTCCAATCTGATAACGCCAGGCATTCAGCCGGTTTCTGCAGGCACACTCACGATTGGCGCAATGCCCGGTGATGTGGCAGGTGCCGGTGTCTCGATTCAGGATTCCGTAGGCAACCTGAATCTCGGCGTTGCAAAGATCTTCAACAACAATGGTGCCGGTCTGTTCGTGGCGACTTCTCCAACCCTGACTGTCAGCAGTACAAGCGGGAGCACGATGGAAACTCAGCTCGGCCCCGTACTTGATCTGAGCAACACAAAGACGGCTTTGAACTTCACATCACTGAAGTCGCAAAACAGCCCCGGTGTGAATCACGGGATTCATCTGAACAACGTGACGGGAACCATCAACAGTACCACGACGAATATCATCGACTCACAGGCACCGGCCGCGATTCTGATTGAGAATATCCCGGTCGCAGCAAACTCTCTGATTCCAAAATTTGGCGCGCTCACAATTGAAAGCCTGTTCGACGGCACCCAAGCCACCAACATCAGCTTGCCAGGAATCACCACTGGCATCGCACAGCCGATCTTTACGGCACCGCTGACAATTGTGTTTCCATGATGACTCTGTTGCCTTCGCTGCGCCTACTTTTCAAAACATGTTGTAGTTGAGTCGATTCTTCAGTGCGTCGGGGAAAGATCCCATGTAGGATGGACATTCATGTCCGTCGCATGACCATGAAACAATGTCGAAGCGAAAGTTATTGTGACTTTGCAGCCGTTCGATAGTGCGACGGTGCTTGGCCAATATCTCGGACATGAATGTCCAAGCTACAGGAATCGCAGCTCTGTGAGGCGAGCGGCAAAGCCCGCGTTTGGTCTATTGCCCCTTCGCCTCGCGTTCATCCCGGTACGCATTCAGATCGGCGGCGATGGAGTCCAGATCGGCATCCGTCAATCTCTTGCGTGTGTCGCGGAGCATCGTGATGAAATGAGCGATCTCGTTCGGCTGATAGGGATATCCGATGTTGCCATCCGGACCGAGTGATGACGCAAGTTCTTTCCCCGACGAATCAAGAATCACCATCCACGGAACTCCACCAGATTCACCGGGTGCCAACCGTGCCGCTGCCTGTTCGCCATTCGTCATGC
>JAYSPO010000198.1:0-2746 GCA_043722015.1 Candidatus Kuenenia sp.
ATCGTACAAACGAACATCGTTTCCAGAGCCAAATTACCTGAAAAAGAAAGCGGTGACGAGTCACCGCACTCCAAAGGTCGCTTGTTTAGGGATTAGTGCTTTGTCAGTCTTGCCGTCATGGATCGGGTGGCCGGGGCTGGACGGAGCGGAGCGAAGGAAGCCCCGGGGTTTCGGGCTGACGCCCTCCAACCCCGGCCACTCATCATCCATTGCTGACAGAGCACTAGCCGCCTACTGCGGACTTGACTGTCTGGCACAGCAGCTGATCGTCGTCTGGATCAACGGAACGCAGGTCCAGCAGGACGCTGTCTGCTTCGATTCGGCCCCAGATGGCCGGTACGCTCATACGAAGATTTCGTGCGAGGGTTTGAACAGGCGTGCTGGATGAATGCAACGAGATCGCGACAGACGGGACCGGATGGCCAGCACAGGAACCGCCGCCGACTTCGGCGACGGTTGGCACGATTTGAATCTTGAAATCCGTCGCCGATCCCAGTTGTGCGACTATGGATTCCGCGCGTTGATTCAGAATGGAAGTCTGGGCTTGCAGCATCTGGTAAAGCGGTAATTCGTCGGTTGCCGTTCCTCGAGCGTGAATCAGCAGTGTGGCGTGGAGAGCGGCGAGACTGATTTTGTCGATCCGCAGACAGCGGGCGAGCGGGTGATGACGCAGCGTCTGAATGAACGGGGCGCGACCGAGGATGATGCCGGCCTGCGGGCCGCCGAGAAGTTTATCACCGCTTCCCAGCACAAGATCCGCACCGACTTCGATGCTTGAGCGAAAATCCGGTTCGCCAAATGCAGCCACGACCGGATTCGGAAACAGTTGTCCGCTGCCAATGTCGTCGAACATCATCAGCCCTCGCGCATGCGCCAGTGTCGCGAGTTCCAGGCTGGACGGTTCGGCCGTGAAGCCAACGATGCGGAAATTCGATGCATGAACGCGCAGGATGGCTGCCGTCCGTTCAGTGATCGCTGCTGCATAGTCCCGTAGATGAGTGCGATTGGTCGTGCCGACTTCACGCAGCACGACGCCTGCCGTCTGAAAAATCTCCGGCAGTCGAAAAGATCCACCGATCTCAACCAGTTGACTGCGCGAAATCAGAACCTCGCGGCCGTGACACAGTGCTTGAAGCAGCAGGACCGTGGCGCCGGCATTGTTGTTGACGATCAAACTGTCTTCGCAACCCGTGAGGGCCGTCAGCAGTTCCTCTGCCTGAAACCCGCGATATGAACGTTCGCCGGACTCAGGATTCACCTCCAGCAGACACGCGCCCGCCGCACCCATCATTGCCTTCCGTGCGGCATCGGCCAGCGGCGCGCGACCAAGACCCGTGTGGAGCAGCACGCCGGTTGCGTTGATGACTTTCCGAGGAGCGTTCAGCAGGCAGCGATCCATGTCGCTGACCAGCCATCGAATCACGAGTTGTTCGGAGTCTGACTTTGAGGCAGGCAATTCCTTCGGCGAGCGGTCGGGCGTCAGCCCACCGGTATATTGGGATTCATTGCTCGTCGCCGATTCATTTGTCGCCGATTCAGCAGCGTTCTTCTCAGCAAGGCATAACCGCAGTCGTTCGATCGCGTGCAGCAGTTTCATCCGCACGATATCTGGTCCGAACCATTCGATCAGCGACGCGACTTCCGGGCGAGCCAGAAGCCGAGTCATCGAAGGAATAAGTTGGCGGACATCGTCAGACATGGGAAAACAGCATACCCGCTACCGCAGGAAGTGCGAATACTCCGTGGCAGGATGTTTCGAGAGTTCAGTTACCCGGGATCGCGTCTTCAGGGTTTTCGTCAAATCCGGAAAAAACGACCAGGTGGTGGCTTGCCAGCCCAAACTCGCAGCCCTAAGCTATCGGCATGATTTGTGGGATAAATGCCCGCAGAGATCTTTGAAAACTAGTTGAAAGTGGGTTTTGTGCCCGGTAGGCTGTGTGGCTCAGTGCCAAAACAGCCAAAATCGGGTCGGTCCTGATCACGTTGCCACCTCGTATCTGCCACGAAGGCTTGTCATGTTTCTCACAGGGGAATTTCAGCGAACGATCGATGATCGCAATCGCCTGATGTTGCCTGCAGAACTGGCAACTGCCGTTTCCGACGAAAACGGCGACCTGATCATTGCGAAGGAAAGGGCAGGGTGCCTGAGTCTGTGGAAGCAGGCGGAATGGCAACAGCGTCTGGACAGCGGCATCGCATTGCTGCGTCAGAAAATTGATTCCGGACGAATGGAGCAGCGTTGGGGTGAAGTGCAGCGGCTTGGCCGATTGTTATCGACACGCCATCAAACCGTACGCCTCGCGAATCGCTCACGACTGTTGATCCCGGACGGCTTCAGAACATTCCTTGGCGTAGGTGCCGGAAAAGAAGTTGTCATCGTCGGTGCGGTGATTTGCGTCGAGATCTGGAATCCCGAAGCATGGAACAGTGTGCTTCGCGACGAGATGCCGGACTTTGGCGAATTGTTCAAGCAGTTGACTTCGTAGGCCGGACCAAGCGCAGCGCCGTTCCGGCAGGGCAGTCTAGTTGGGAAAAGGTGTCGGAAGCACTCTTAAAAACAACGATCCGCCGCCAGGCTAAGATGTATCTGGCCTCAACATTATGGGCAAAAAAATGTTGGGCAAAAAAATGGCTGCAATTTTTCTGCCCCATGCATTTTTTTGCCCCGAACGTTTTCGCTTCTAAAACGTCGCATTGACGGTGGCGGACGCGCGAATTCCGCAGCTTAGCTTTGCAGCGGGCCGTT
>JAYSPO010000199.1:0-2113 GCA_043722015.1 Candidatus Kuenenia sp.
ATCGTACAAACGAACATCGTTTCCAGAGCCAAATTACCTGAAAAAGAAAGCGGTGACGAGTCACCGCACTCCAAAGGTCGCTTGTTTAGGGATTAGTGCCAGCAATTGCCATTCGATTTGCGTTCTTTGCGCTCTCTTGCGGCAATTTGTACGCCCGATGAACTCGACTCGGAGAGTCAAGCTACTACGAGACGTCTTCGATGACCGTTTCTCTGACCACTTCGTCAATTGTGGTTTGGCCGTCGAAAATCAGTTTCAGTCCGGATTCACGCAGGGTGGTCATGCCTTGCTGGCGGGCGATGTCGCGAAGGTCGTCGCCGGAAGCTTCGGCCGCGATCGCGTCGCGCAGTTCGTCAGACATGATCATCAATTCATAAATCCCGACACGGCCCTTATAGCCTGAGTTGTTGCAACGGGCACAGCCTTTACCGTAGTAGAATTTGTACTTGCGAGCGGTGTCGAGCGGCAGTTGCAGCTCCATCAGCAGTTCATCAGACGGTGCGAACTGAGTTCGACATTCGCTGCAGATGCGGCGGACAAGTCGTTGAGCCAGAATGGCTTCGACCGTCGCCGTGATCAAAAACGCGGGGACTCCCATGTCGCGAAGTCGCGTAATGGCTGACGGTGCGTCGTTCGTGTGCAGCGTGCTGAATACCAGGTGCCCGGTCAATGAACTCTGCACGGCGATTTCAGCCGTCTCGTAGTCGCGAATTTCCCCGACCAGAATTTTGTCCGGATCGTGACGCAGGACGGCTCGCAGCACGTTGGCGAACGTGACGCCGACGTCTGGATTCACCGGAATCTGAATGATGCCTTCGATGTCGTATTCGATCGGGTCTTCGCTGGTGATGATCTTGGTTTCGGTGTCGTTGAGTTCGTTGAGGGCGGAATAGAGGGTCGTCGTTTTTCCGCTGCCTGTCGGGCCGGTGACGAGCACAATTCCGTTCGGTCGCTTTAAGATCTGTCGGAACTTGGCCAGCAGGACTGCGTCCATGCCGATCTTGTTGAGGTCAAGTGCCACCACGGTTCGGTCAAGGATTCGCATAACGACAGCTTCGCCGAACAGCGTCGGCAACACGCTGACGCGCAGGTCGACACTATTGCCGCCGACGTTGAGTTCAATACGTCCGTCCTGGGGTAGTCGGCGTTCAGCGATATCCAGATTTGCCATGACCTTAATACGACTGACGATCGCATTGGCAAGGTGGCGGGGCGGCGGTACCATTTCGTACAACACGCCGTCGGCTTTGACGCGGATCTTGAACTCGTCTTCGAATGGTTCAAAATGGATGTCGCTGGCCTGGTCGCGAATGGCGAGCAGCATCACCATGTTGAGCAGCTTCTTAATAGGCTGCGCGTCCGACATTTCCTCGGCGGACGCAAGGTCATAGCCGTGAGCACGTTTTTCAACGTCTTCGTCGGACGTCATCTGTTCAATGACGTCTTCGATGCTTTCTTCGCGGTCGGCGTAGTAGCGGGCGATGGCTGCTTCGACCTCCGGACCCGAAGATACGGCACCTCGGATTTCATGGCCGAGGAAGTTGCGCAGGTCGTCGAGCGCACCGACGTTCTGCGGGTCGGCCATCGCGACGGTCAACACATTGTTTTTCAACGAAACCGGCATGATCCGGTAGATCTCGGCCATCGTCTGGGGAACCAGTTCCAGTACGTTTGACTGAATATTGGTTTCTTCCAGATTGACGACCGGCATGCCCCATTGTTCAGCAAGGGCTTCGGTCACCTGAGCCTGTGTGACCAGTCCCATGCGGACCGCGACCTGTCCAAGGACCGTACCGGGACTTTGTTTCTGGTCTTCCAGAATGTCCCACAGCTGGTCATCGTTGATGTAGCCGAGATCGACAAGGATCTGTCCAAGTTTGCGTTGAGCCATAGCGGGAGTCGGGACTTACAGGATTTAGGATTTAGGATTTAGGCGCCCGGAGGCGACGCGATGCAGTATTGGGTTGGCGTTGAATCGCAATTGGGTGACCACAGAATACACGGAATACACGGAAGGAATCGCAAGAAATACTCACTGATGCGTAAACAAGATCAGCCCCAAAGTTTTATAATTTTGTGTCATTCCGTGTTTTCAGTGTATTCCGTGTATTCC
>JAYSPO010000200.1:0-4736 GCA_043722015.1 Candidatus Kuenenia sp.
TCACCGCGGTTTGCGACTGTGATTCTGATCAGAATGTCGTCGGCAGATTCCTTTGCATATTCCGCGAAAACATCGAAGTAACGACTGTGATCAAACACACCGGTATCAGCGAGTTCGTATTCGAGATCATACTTTCCGCGTCTCCGATTTTCTTCGACCAGCGACCCGTAGGGATATTCTGCATGCGGATATTTATAGAGTGACTTCATGTACGAATGAGTCGGCGTGGAATCCAGATAGAAATAGCTCTCCTTCACATCCTCGCCGTGATTGCCTTCCGGCCCCGTGAGGCCGAAGAGTCGTTCCTTCAGGATCTTGTCTTTGCCATTCCAGAGTGCGAGCGCAAAACACAGGCGGCATTCCCGATCACAGATTCCGAGCAGCCCGTCTTCACCCCATCGATAAGCGCGGCTGCGGGCATGATCATGCGGAAAATAGTTCCAGCAGTCACCGGAATCCGAGTAATCTTCGCGCACCGTGCCCCATTGCCGTTCCGACAGATATGGTCCCCATCGCTGCCAGTTGGCGCTGCGCTCACGAGACTGTTTCAGTCGAATTTCTTCTGCCAGCATGAAAACGTCCTCAAAGTCTGTGACGATGAGATATGTGGGTGTCTCATCGCTCACGACGTACAGTATAGTGACCGTTGAGAAAAATACCCGAAGCCTGCAAGACGCAAGGTGGGAGCGCTGCAGTCGCCGATTTCGCCATTTATGGGGCTGGTGTTTCTTCCGACGTGTGGTCAATCTGGATAAAAGTCTCCTGCCCGGCCACGGCGACGACTGGCGGCTGGCGTTGCGTGTCCCAGGACATGCGGGACGTTTTATAATTGATCGTGAACGGATAGTTTTCGCCCGGCATGACGCGGACGCGAAATCGTCCATGCTCGTCCACTTGAGCGAGCCTTTCGGTGCCGCGGGGCCGGGCCGGGCCGAAGACTCCAATCGCCACATGTTCCTTGATTCCGTCGTCCACATCGACCTCGGAAATCGCCTGCCCGGTTTTCGTGTTGATGATCTGGCCAACCAACCATGCTCCCTCCTGAGCCTGCATAGGCGTCAAAGTGACCGATGTCGATTTTCGACATTCGATCCCGGTCAGTGCCTCGGCCACAAGGTCTTTGTCGTCCAGAACGAAACTGTAGACGCCTTCGTTCAGGCAAACGCGAAAACGCCCCTGAGCGTCGGTGCGCGCTCGCGGCTTAAGGATGCCGTTCGCATTAAACTCCGGGACCGCAGAAACAACCACGCCGGTGACAGGTCTGGAGTTCGTGTCAAGCACAGTTCCTGTCACCTTGCAGCCTTGATTCAGGACGACTCGGGCACCACCGGGAACTTTGATGTTCTTAACACGAACTGAAGGAAAATCCGGATGCGAGACACAGATCTCGACCGGAAAAACATCTTGCTCTGGATTGGTCACTGGTAAGTCGTGCAACAGGAACAGACCGTCTTCCTTTGTCTCGTAGAACGGCATGCCTGGGGTCTTCACTAGTACCCTGAACATCGTTCGCACCAACGCGCCCTGAACCGGTTTCCCAGCCTCATCAACAACCCGGCCTTTGAGTGAATCATACTCAGCAGCGAATCGAATGGTGACTGGCCTCGATCTGCTGAACACACCCACGGGATATTCCTCCGCTGGCCCGTCTTCGAACGACGCCACAACGAGATAGAACAACAACTGGGTATGCAGATCAGATGGACGCTGCAGACCAAAGAACTCGAACTTCCCCGCATTGTCCGTTTGTGTGGTTGCAATTTCTTCGCCATCGCACAGCAAACCGCGCATCGCGAACAACCGCACCTGAACGCCTTTCAGTGGCGTCTTGTCGAGTTTGCTAATGCACTTGCCGACGACGCAATAGTCTGCCGGTGTCTGATTCTCACTCTGCGCAGTTGGAGGAGCATTGCGAGCCTCATCCGAGGCAGCATCGGGCAGACTGATTGCCGCCCACAGGACCAGGAATCCGAAAACGGACCAAAAAGTTCCTGATGACCGACCGAAAGTGCCACACTTTAAAGATGCGTTGACGCGGCTCATCGTATTCTGCTTTGCGAACAGTTGCTGGACTTGATTGCGGCACGAGACCGTGTGAACACCTCCGTTACTATGCCACAGCCGCTGTCGGACCACAAGGAAGAATCGTCTCTGCTTGTCTCGGACCGCACGATCGCAGGGGATTTGAGCAGTGTTCAGCGAACACCCTTTCAATCATTCTGCCAGTGTGACGGATCGAGAAATGTACACGACGGGCAGGAGCTCCGTAGGTCAGCGATTGCTGTTCGATGCGGACGTAGCAATCAACACGGTCAGTTGAACAAACGACGTAAGAATATTTGCCGCCAGATTGGCCAAATCTAAAGGCTTCCGCAGAACTCGAGGCTTCATCCTACTGTCAACTCTTTTCAAAGCCATGACTCGCGTCGTTCTTGACAATTCAGATAACTCTCGGTCTGATCACTGATTCCAACCAGATCCGTCCGCCTCTTTTCAACTACACATCGGACAGCTGATGACAGACCGACCTCGGAGGCGTTGGCTCTGGCTCAAGACACCGACAGCCGCAACCTCTGTCAACGTAAGACGTTAGACAAGGATTGCGGCTGTCTGAGTGCGCTTGATAAAGCGGAGAGACAGGGAAACTCCGCCACTGCTATTTGTAACTTGTTTGTGCAGAAGCATTTACGACGCAACTCGAATGAGGCAAAAGATTTGCAATTTCATTTAAGATCATTCCCGTTCACGCAAATTCAGGGGTGATCACCGAGTTTCGGTGCTCGGTTTTCACAAATGTTTCACAAGAGACTCCAGATCGCAGCTGCGGTTGCAATGAATCCCAACGAAGATTCGAACACCTAAATTTCCCCCCAATCCGTGTCATTATTACATGATGGGAAACCCTAGCTCTTGAAGAGCTGGTTGGTCCCAAATTTTAGCTCCGCTCTCTGATCATCTGCACTCCAGATGCCTGAGGGACGGAGTTTTTTTCATGCCTTCGCAAAGTGCGAGGGCGGTCGTGACCTTTCACGACTGCCCCTGCACCGGGGCGGTCTTTATGCGAAGGAGATCGTGATGAATCGATCGTTGATAAATCGATCACCAACTGAGCTGATTGCTCTGGCAACTGGAAGGCGGGGAGCTGCAGCGTATGCAGATGCTCATCGGCTGGTCGAAAAACTTGGACTCAGGAAGCTCGCAGATGCCGGTTCGGCTGAGATTCGGGAGATTTGCGAGGGCATGACGCCCAACGCCATTCAAAGACTCATGGCGGGAGTTGAGATTGGTTTGCGAATTGCGGAACTGAAAACGGAATATGAATCGAACCCTCGGATCACCAGTCCGGCCACCGCGATTCAGTTTTGTCGTCAGCAGTTTGGACGTCTGGCCCGAGAGAGTAAGCAGGAAGAATTCTGGATGGTCACGCTGAGTACCAAAAATCAGCCGATCGACTGCCACCAGATCACGGTCGGCACTTTGAGAAATAGCCTTGTGCATCCACGTGAAGTGTTCCGTCCGGCCATCCGAGACGCTGCAAACTGCATTCTTGTCGTGCATAACCATCCCAGCGGTGATCCGACACCCAGCGATCAGGATATCAGCGTCACTGAGCGACTGGAGCAATCCGCCGAGATCATTGGCATTCCTGTCATCGATCACATCATCGTCGCTGGCGAAAAGGCGGTCAGTATTCAGGAGTGGCGGTCAGGAAATCGCTGGTAGTTTTTTTGATTTTGAATTCTGTTCTGCTCCATTGTGGGGCGGTTTCACTATTTGTGCGACCGCTCCGAATCCGGAGTGGCCGCTTTGTTACTTAAAGGAGAAAGCAAAGCCATGACTCAATCCGAACTCAACCGCCAGATCTCGAAACAGACTGGTGAGTCAATTATCGAGATTGCTCGTCTGGGGTTCACAATTCTCAAGGAGCTGACAGACGAAATGGATAACGAACCGCAGCAACCAAAGGCTACAGCAGCCACCGACTAACCTGCTTTTTTTTGCTTTCCACGATTCAAATTCAACACGAGGAGATTATATGCCCATCAAACTGAACATTGGACTGAGCCGTAAAGTCGGCGAGGCCAACTATGGTTCCCGTGGAGCCAGTATCAATCTTGAAGTAGAACTCGATAACGGAGTGCTGAACAATCCTGCTCAGCTTCGTGATCGCGTGAGTGATTTGTACATGCTGGCCCGCCAGAGCGTTGATGAAGAACTCCAGCGACCTGCTGATGCTGGTCCGAACGAGCCTTCTCACGAAAATGGCAACGGTCACGCACGTACCAATGGCCATTCGAATGGTAACGGCCATGCAAATGGTCATGCCGCCAACAGCAACGGTCACAGCAACGGAAATGCCTCGAATGGCAACGGCCATAGCAACGGCCATAGCAACGGTCATGCCTCGAATGGCAACGGCCATAGCAACGGTCAGCACAACCGTGTGGAAGTGGCTGGGGCGACTCAGAGCCAGATCCGGGCCATCTTTGCCATCACCAAACGGCAGGGACTGGATCCACACAAGGTCATCAACGATCGCTTCCGGGTTCACAAGATGGAAGAACTCACCATCCGTGAAGCCAGTGCCATCATTGACGAGCTCAAGAATGGTGCAGGGGTTCGGTCATGATCACTGCGACCGAACCCAAAATCCGTGATTATCTGTCGTACAGTGCTGTCCGCACATTTCAGAGCTGCCCGCTCAAATATCGATTTCGGTACGTGGACGGGCTGGC
>JAYSPO010000201.1:0-13296 GCA_043722015.1 Candidatus Kuenenia sp.
GGACAAAAAGAAGAAGAGTCCGCCGGATTCAAATCCCAGCGAGGAAGAGAATTCCTGACTTGCTGGAGCAGCGCTGGCCAACCCGGTCGGCGCTGCTTCCTGTGAACAGGATGCTGGCTGCGCATGATTTTCAAAGAATCAAGCACAATTTCAAAACCAGCCACAAGCGCCCACCGGGTCCGGATGCCGATAATAAACTGCAGAGAGCACTCAAGACCCTGAAAAACACAGGCTCGCAGCGATTCCGCGAGCTCTAAAAGCCAGCTTCAGAGCACTTACTGAACATTCACACCTCTGCTGGTTTTGAAGCGCCCATGAGTGGCTGGTTTTGAAGCGCCCAATGACAACATAGATCGCTATTCGAGGCAACTTCCAGAAGTGGCTTTATACTCCGCGCAGTCATGAGTGAGACGATTGGCGAGCGGCATGCGTCAGCTTGCCGGTACAAAAACGAGGTACCGGAGGGCTCACGCCGCTCCGCTCGCCTGACTCATTTCCGGTCGCGCGGAGTACATCTACGCAAATGGCGAGTTAGTGCAACTGTCTCTGAGTACCCTGTCTCTGCGTACCCGGTTTTTTGCCAGCAGACTGACTACCGTTCCGGTCACAGCCAACAGAAAGATCGCTAGAACGGCTACAAATGCGGTTCTTTGTTCACCTGCCAGATTTTGAGCGACTGGTTGCATTCTGAATGGCACAGCTGCCTGGAATTCGCCTGTTGCGTGTTCGACGATTGTCTTTCCATCGACCACTTCCAGAAACAAAACGGACAAGCTTTGCTGCTTCGCAAACTGTAAACCCCGCTCAATTCCCATCACCATCAATCCCGTTGCCAGACCATCGGCCGTCATGCACGAATCGCTCAGGACCGACACCGAAGCAGGAGGATTCATCACGGGCCGACCTGTCGCCGGATCGATTGTGTGAGAATACCGAACGCCTTTGTACTCGAAGTAGTTCCGATAGTTTCCGGATGTGGAAACGGACTTTTCCGTGAGTTCAATCACCCGCTGAATCTCGCCGAACGGCGATTCAACACCCAATCGCCACTTCTCGCCGTTGGCTTTGATGGTCCCGGTCCGGACTTCACCGCCGATATCCACCACATGCGAGGGATAACCCAGCTTTGTTAATTGCTCAGACAATCGGTCGGAGCCATGACCTGGCGCGATTGCGGAAAGATTCAACGTAAGATCTGAGCGTGTTTTGCGAATCGATGGCGGATCCTGCTTTGCCTCGATGAATTGCATGCCCGTTTTGCTTCGAGCCAGGTCGATCGCTTCCTGAGTCGGAAAGGACTTTGGTCGCTTCGCACCGAAGCCCCAAAGATCAATCAGCGGGGCTACCGTTGGATCAAAAGTTCCACCAGTGACCTTGTGAAGTCTGATCGACTCCAAAACCACCTGGGCGAAGCCGGGACTCACGGGAAACCAGTCGGTACTCGCGGACTGATTGAACCTGGAAATCTCCGATTCCGGATCCCAGGTTGACATCTGCCGATTGATGTCAGCAAGGACTGCTTCAATCTCTTCCTGGATCTCTGCGGCACTGGAATCGGATGCCCCATCGATGGTGATCGCATAGTACGAACCCATCGTTTTTCCGTTCAGCTTCAGCAGGTCGGCACGAGCGGGGATGGCAGCGCAGAGCAGGATCACCACCGATAAGAATGCACGACGAGAGTTTTCCAGAATCAAGACCATTGGGCCTGCATTCCATTCGCGACATTCGCGGGCAAAACTTACACGGAGGGCTGACGCCCAGCCGCTCGCCTGAACGCCACTTCAGCTACCAGCCCGTGTGATGACCGGGAAATTGTGTCGCTCGCCGCGTCCTTTGAGCGGATAATCTTTCCGCAGTGGAAATGCCGCGAACTCTTCAGGCATTAGAATGCGACGCAGATCCGGATGACCTTCAAAGACGATTCCGAACATGTCGAACACTTCACGCTCCATCCAATCCGCGCCGCGCCAGAGCGAATAGACGGACGGCAACTTCGGATCCGGAAGGTTCACCGCCGTTCGCACAGTCAGACGCTCGCCACCGAACACATCCAGCAGCATGTAAACCACACCGAAACGATCCGTGGCACCTTCGTACTCAAGATAATCAACAGCCGTCATATCAATCAAAGTATTGAAACTGTAATCAGACTTCAGGCAGCTGAGGAGACCAAACAACTTCGCGGCAGGCACATCAATCCGGCGATTGTCGCGAAAAGTGCTCTCGACCAATTCGGGCCCCAACCGTTGCTGTAAGACGGAAAGTTCAACCATGATTTCCGGCTCCTCGTTTCATCCCGGCCGAAGTCATAGCGGCTGAGAAGCCGCCGAGTTGCACCAGATTTGCGTCCTGAATGCGGTAGCGTTCTTCCGATTCAAATGGTTCAGGCCCCATCGGCGTATCACGAGCCATGAATTCTTTACCCATGACGGTGCCGGTTCGGCGAACCTTAGCCTGCATTTCAATCACCGCAGCCAGCAACTGTTCAGGACGCGGAGGACAGCCAGGGACATACATATCGACAGGAATGAATCGATCCACGCCCTGCACGACGGCATACGTATCGAACACGCCGCCCGAGCACGCACAGGCTCCCATGGAAATGCACCACTTCGGTTCGGGCATCTGCAACCAGATACGCTGCAGTACAGGCAGCATTTTCATGACGACTCGACCGGCCACGATCAGCAGATCGCACTGGCGCGGACTGAATCGCATGACTTCCGCACCGAATCGAGCGAGGTCATGTCGTGACGCGGCAGTCGCCATCAATTCGATGCCGCAACAGGCTGTGGCAAAAGGCATGGGCCACAAACTGTTGGAACGAGCCCAGCTGGCCGCCGCATCCAGTCTTGTCATGAAGATATTTTCGGGGAGACCTACCGCCATCGAAACACTCCCTTCCGCCATGCATAAATCCACGCCAGTGCCAGAGTCGCCATGAAAACAAGCATGACTCCAAACACTGTATCGCGAAGCTCCGGCGGAATTCCAAGTTCACTATAGGCGCTCACGGCCCACGGGTACAAAAACAGCAGTTCCACGTCGAAGACGAGAAACAGAATTGCCACAAGATAAAACCGAACATCAAACGGCTGTCGCGCGTCGCCGACCGGGTCCATGCCCGATTCGTACGGCATATCCTTAACGGGCGTGTGTTTGCGCGGCCCCAACAGATGGGCGAGCAGCAGATTTGTGATCACAAACCCAACCAGAATCGTCCCATAGACGAAAAGCGGCGGAAGATTTGGAAGATCCACAAAACATCCTTTTCGCAGGTCCTTCCTGCCGGGAAGGATCAACGCCTTATGAACCATCAAAAAATAACAGACCACTATCGCCATTCCGCTGCCGAAGCAAACGATTCGACCGCAAACAACGGTGGGATACGTCCAAACACAGGTCGAATCAAGTCCAACGCCAACCTCACTCGCAATCATCTCGCTTTCGGAAAAACTTAACGAAGAATTGAATGTTTCGCAATTTTCGGGATTTCGAACACCAAGTGAGCCGAGACGCAACCATCAGAAACTGGCGTTGACCTGAATTGCCAATTCGGGCGAGACTGTGTTGCATTATGAATATAGTAGATCGCAGATCGTCGCCCTGCTCGATCACCAATTCCACACTGCGGTGCATGTCCGCCTGAAAGCCTCAAATGAGCACCAGCGTTCAGAACGTTTCCGATCCAAACACGGTCGGAAGGTCCCAGGCACGCCGCTCACCTCGAATTTCTTTTGCTGGTCGATACTCCGTCCTGCTGGAAATCTGTGCCACGATCATCATCTGCTTTACGGTCCTGCGGATGGCGATGCTGCTGTGGTTCAGCGAACCTTCAGAACTCAGCATTTCAGAATGGGGCCTGGTCTTTCTGACGGGCTTGAGATTTGATTTGCTGGTCACACTGTGTGTTGCGTTTCCACAGTTGATCTTTATGACACTGGTGCGAAATCCCGGATCGATGGGTCGCATGTCGCGATTCCTGCTTGAGTCTCAATGGCTGGTGGGCTACGGGATATTGTTCTCGATTGTTCTGGCCGAATGGCTGTTCTTCGACGAATTCCGGACTCGGTTCAACTACATCGCCTTCGAGTATCTCGTTTATCCCACGGAAGTCTGCTGCAACATCTGGGAGTCGTATCAGACGGGCAAGATTATCACGGTGGTGGTCCTGCTTGGGGTTGTGCTCTACGCTGTCGTGCGGGAGCGTTACCTGCTGCGGATTCAGGATGCGATGCCCGCGAGTCGCCGCTGGAGTATTGTAGCGGTCACGTTTTGTGTCACACTGGCCATGTGGTTCGGTACACCGATGTCGGCCTCACAGGTCACGCGAAGCCGCACAGCGAATGAGTGTGCCTGCAATGGTATCTACAGCCTGGTCTACTATGCATGGACGTGTCGTTTCAATTTTGACGACTTCTATCAGACGACATCAGAGACCGAAGCCGTGGCTCGATCGCGGGATGCAGTCGAGTCTTCAGACTCAAGCTTCATTGAGAATTCTCAGCATCCCCTGGACCGGATGGTGACCACAAATCGCCCGCAGCGCGATGCAAACGTCGTGTTGATTCTGGTAGAAAGCCTGGGCTCAGATTTCATCGGGGCTCTGGGCGATACACGCGGGCTTTCCCCGGAATTTGACAAGCTCTGCGAGCAGGGGTTGCTGTTCAACAACTGGTATGCCACCGGGAATCGCACGGCCCGTGCATTGGAAGCGGTGACCACTGCAATGCCTCCGCTGCCCACGGAATCGATCCTCAAACGAGACCACTCAACAAACGTCTTTACATTGGCGAATGTCCTTGCAGAACGCGGCTACGAGCGATTGTTCGCAACCGGTGGTCGAGGGATGTTTGACGGTGTGAAGTCGTTTATGACTGCAAATGGGTTCAATCATTTTGTCGAACAGAGCGACCATCCAGCCCCGGTGTTTGTCAACGCATGGGGTGTTTCAGATGAAGATATGTTTCATCGATCCATTGAGGATCTCGACAAGTTGCATCAACAGGGGAAACCGTTCTTTGCCACCTTGCTGACGGTCTCGAATCATCGTCCTTTTACCTATCCCGCGGGGCGGATTGACAGTGAAGAACAGACTCGCGAAAACGCCGTGCGATATTCCGACTGGGCGATCGGAGATTTCTTCAAACGAGTTCGCGGGAAAGAATTCTACAAGAACACGATTTTTGTCGTCATGGGTGACCATGGTGCAAGAGTTTACGGAAGTCAGTTGTTTCCAGTCCGATCGTATCGTGTTCCTGTGTTGGTCATCGATCCCGCGCAGTCGTCAGCCTCTGAGTGTAACACGCTGGCGAGTTCGCTGGACATTGCCCCAACCATCATGGGCATGCTGGGAGGTTCGTATCGATCCGTCTTTTTCGGACGAGATGCTTTGGCGCTCGACCCGAAAGACGGCTATGCCATCATGCAGCACAATCACGAAATCGCGATGCTGAATGCGGAGAATCATCTGACGATTCTGAGTTCTCAGAAGCGTACATTCAGCTTCGATGTGGACCCGACTACGGCAGAACTGACGCCAAAGAAGGAGCTGTACAAAGAGGACGCAGCGAATCTGATGTCCATCTTCCAGACGGCCAATCGCCTCTACTACGGTGACGCCTGCCATCCAGACTCGACCTCGCGCCTTACCAGCGCGCCGAAGGACCAATACTAGTGCTGAAACAAGCGCCAGTCATTTGGAGTGCGGCGACTTGTCGCCGCTTTGCCTTTCCAACACGGCATTTTTGTCAATCGGCGTGGGAAAAACAGCGGACATTCCATTTCAATTTCAGGCGAAGTCGGCAGAACTAACGAACATCTTTCCCAGAGTCAAATTACCTGAAAATGAAAGCGGTGACGAGTCACCGCACTCCAAAGGTCACTTGTTCCCAACGCCAGTTTGTCTCAAAAACGCAGATTGACAAAAAATGGCAGGCGAATCAAACTCCGAAGTAACGTCGATAAACTACAGTTGTCGTTTCAGGGCAAAGGAAATGTCCACGATGTCGTCATCGGGCGACAATTAACACATCACAGGAGGAGCAAGATGCTGCTCTCAGTCGTTATCCCGGCTCATAACGAAGCCGCCAATTTACCTCAACTGATTCAAGAAATCCGCCTCGCATTGTCGTGCATGGATGCTTTTGAAGTTGTGATTGTTGATGACGGAAGTTCCGATAACACGCAATCCGTACTCAATGATGTTCAGGCCGATTTTCCTCAACTGCGGATCGTGCGACATGCTTCCAGCTGCGGCCAAAGTGCCGCACTGATGACCGGTATCGATGCGGCGGCGGGCGACATCATTGCCACGCTGGATGGCGACGGGCAAAATGATCCGGCTGATATCCCAGCCATGGTTGATCTGTTGCTGCAATCGCGTCGTACTGAAGAAGTCCGCATGATTGCCGGATTCCGCAACAAACGTCGAGACTCTCAATGGCGTCTTATGAGTTCACGCATCGCCAATGCCGTGCGCGGTCGGATCTTGAGCGATGGCACTCCGGACAGCGGCTGTGGAATCAAAGTGTTCCTGAAGCAGGCATTTGAAATCATGCCACGCTTCAATCACATGCACCGATTCCTGCCCGCCTTGATTGTGCGTGGCGGCGGGAAAGTGATCTCGTATCCTGTAAATCATCGTCCGCGAGTCCACGGACAATCGCATTACGATACACTGCGGCGATTGATGGTGGGAATTGTTGACCTGATGGGCGTTGCCTGGCTGCTGCGTCGAAACAGACTCCCGGTTGTCGAAAGGATGGATCCGGTTTATGACGAACGAACAAATCTGGATAGCATTCGGTTTGACAGGGCAGCTCCTGTTCACAGCCCGATTCGTCGTGCAGTGGCTTAGCAGCGAACGCGAAAAACGCAGCGTGATCCCGCCGCTGTTCTGGTACTTCAGCATCGGCGGTGCTCTGATTCTGCTGGCCTACGCAATCTATCGACAGGACGTGGTGTTCATTCTCGGACAATCGTCCGGCCTGTTCATCTACGCAAGAAACCTGCAATTGATTCGCAACGAAAAACGCCGAATTGCCATGAATACGCCCGCTCCGAAGTCAGAGATTATTCAGATCACGGCAACCGCACAGAGGCGCAAGGCGGCATAGGGCTCTGTCACTGATGGAGTGAGGGGTGGCCGGGGTTGGAGGGCGCTAGCCCGAAACCCCGGGGCTTCCTTCGCTCCGCTCAGTCCAGCCACCCGATCCGTCAAAAGCAAGAGTGACAGAGCACTAGGGTCCTGAATTTCAATGCGACATCTGCTGTGGACGATTTGCGTTGCAATGCTCCTGGTCTTCAGCGCGGTTTTTAGTCGGCCGCTGCTGCCGCCGGATGAAACACGCTACATCTCGGTCGCCTGGGAAGCCCATGTCAGCGGCGATCATCTTGTGTCGCATCTGAATTCGGGAACGTACGCTCATAAGCCGCCGCTGCTCTTCTGGCTCATCAATGCCGTCTGGTCGGTGACCGGCCTGCATGAGTATGCCGCGCGACTGGTTTCGCCTGCCGCTGGGATCGTGTGCCTTCTGCTGACGGCACGGATGGCGCGCCGACTCTGGCCGGAATCCGCAGCCTTCCAGCGCTGCGTTCCCATGATGCTGGCGTCCATGTTGCTGTGGATTGTCTTCTGCCCTGTCACGATGTTCGACACGCTGCTGACCTGCTTCACCCTGCTCGCATTGCTCGGTGTGCTGCGGGCGGAAGCAGGATCTGCGTTGACCGGCTGGCTGATCACCGGCATCGCGCTGGGACTGGGTATTCTCTCGAAGGGGCCGGTTGTCCTGGTCCATGTCATGCCAGCGGCCCTCTTCGCGCCGTGGTGGTCTCTCCGCGTGCGAACGAGTTGTCTGCGATGGTACGCTGGTTATGTCTGTGCCATCGTCATTGCTGCCGCGATCGCACTTGGCTGGGCACTTCCTTCCGCTGCTGCGGGTGGCGAGGCATACGGTGAAGAACTGCTTTTCGGGCAGACGACCGACCGTATGGTCAACTCGTTTTCGCATCGGCAGCCGTTCTGGTGGTATCTGCCCATGCTGCCGCTGTGTCTGATGCCATGGCCGTTACTCGGTTCTGTCTGGCGCGGAATGCGGTTGACGAAACTTGACTCTCCATTGAAGTTCCTGCTGTGCTGGGCCGGAGGTTCGTTGTTAGTTCTAAGTCTGGTGAGCGGCAAGCAGATTTATTATCTGATGCCCGTGATGCCGGCGTTCGCCCTGATTTTTGCTCGTTTCGCGACATCTGCGTCTGGACCGGTGACGAGAAGAGATCTGTTGTTGGTGATCATCTCCACGACGAGTCTGGGAGCCCTTCCGCTTGTCGCCAATCATCTCCCGCCGCTGTCTGAAACGCGACTGCAGGGTCTGATTCCTGACTGGTACGCCATACCATTGATGATCTGTGGAGTGGCTTTGATTCCCCTTGCATTCAAGAGAATCGAATCAGCCGTGTCTGCCATTGGCACGGCAGGGATGCTGTTCTTCGTGATCGTGATTGTGTCTTTGAAGCCGACGATGTGGGACGGTTTTGATCTCAGACCACTAGCCAGCGTGGCGGCGAGTCACGAAGGCGGCGTCGCTTGGTATGGCGGCTATCAGGGACAATTGAATTACCTCGGCGGGATCCGATACGTTGAGGAAATCGCAGACGCGCAGGAACTATCGACCTGGTTGACGGAACATCGCAGCGGCATGGTGGTCATGCGGCTTCCTCGTGCGACCATCGCGGCCTTGAATAACGCAGGAATCGATGCATCGAACAGAGTGCCGTTGTCGTCTGTCCAAATGGGACAGATCACACAGATTCTGCGGACCGATGACGCTTTTCCCAGCCATGACCGGCAACCGACTGTTATCCAATTGCACTGGGTTCGCCGTGGCCTCCCTGTTGATCCTGTGGCAGTTCTGCGTTTTGATGATCCGCTGGGAATGCGACCAGCGTCGGACAGCACAAGTCGTGAGGAGGAATAGGCAAAGAGCGTCGGACACGAAAGACGCCTTCCAGAATGATCTTGCGGCGTTCCGGCGTTTATTTTATACCTCGGGCGGTCATCTCATGATCCGCTGGCCCCGCGACAGGACTCGTGATACCGCACGCGGTCGCCAATGATTCGTTTAACGGCAAGCCGCAGGCGACAGCGTCCTTAACGCGTCACTGACGCCTGCGGCTTGCCGTTAAACGATAAACATCTCACCATAGCCGTGTTAAGTACAATCGCCATGAATATTGCCCGCTACATGATGCTTCGTTTGAAGACACTCCGCGGTATGACCGTCGTGCATGTGGGAGCACACTTCGGTCAGGAAGCGACGCGATATCAGAACATGATGGCTCGCCGAGTTGTCTGGGTTGAAGCTTCACCGACCACGTTTCAGGTTCTGACGTCAAACATCTCAAAGGCGAAATCTCAGAATCGCGGTTTTCTGGCAGGGTTGTTTTCAGCCCAAAAAACTGAGCATGTGTGTATCAATGCTCTGATTGGCGATGACGATGCCAGGCAGCAGGATTTTCACATCTTCGCCAATGATGGTGCCTCAAACTCGATCTTTAAACTGGATCGCTCCAATAAGGAATATGACGCTGTTCGCGAGACTGGAGAAGTCCTCAGCCTGCCGGTGAAAACACTGGATCGGGCTCTCGCTGACGCCGGCGTTGATCCGGCAGAGGTTGATGTGCTGGTGCTCGACACACAAGGCGCCGAGTTGGTCTGTCTGAAAGGTGCTACGAAGTTGCTTTCATCCGCTCGCTACATCGAGACGGAAATATCAACCGAGACAGTCTATGCAGGCGGGGTGTTGCTGAACGAACTGGAAGAATGGCTTGAGCAACGAGGCTTTGTCAGAAAAACCATCGTGCGGCGTTCTCACATGAACGCAATCTTCCGCAAGGCAGGCTGAAAAAAAATCGGCCGGTGAAGTCTTTCCGGAACGAGATCCGAAAATCGCCGGGAGCACTTTCCTTCAGGATTTCACGATGCCGCTTCTAAAAAACAAACAGGAGGCTTGTAGTGCTGTTTTCATTTCTGCGTGGTCGGGAAAAACGCAAACATCCCATTCTGCAATTGGACGGAACCCGCGGAACGCGACCGCTGAAGACACTGGTGCATGTCGGCGCGCACCTGGCACAGGAACGTGCAGTCTACGAACGTATGGGTTTTCAGGACATTCTGTGGATCGAAGGAGCACCGGATACATACCGTAAGCTTGTTGCGAGTTTCAGTGATACCGATATGAAATCGGGAATCAGACATCGAGTCCTGTGCGCGCTGCTGGCGGAAGTTTCCGGAAAGGACGTGCCCTTCTACAAGTTCAGCAATGCCGGTGCATCGGACTCTTTGTTTCAAGCCACGACGCAATTCAGGGATCAATGGCCGCAACTGGAACAGCTTCCTGAAGTTCAACAACTGACGACCATGACACTGGATGATGTCGTCGCTGCTCAGGGACTTACAGACAAGGTGGACGTGCTTGTGGTGGAC
This sequence comes from Candidatus Kuenenia sp., assembly GCA_043722015.1. GTDB lineage: Bacteria > Planctomycetota > Planctomycetia > Planctomycetales > Planctomycetaceae > SXXK01. Next base: position 10,487 of record JAYSPO010000201.1, read on the forward strand.
GTTCAGGGAGCAGAACTGCTTGTCCTGAAAGGCGGTCTGAAAACACTAAGTCAGGTTGAAGCTGTTGTCTGTGAAGTTTCAACACAGTCGTTCTATGCAGGAGGGGTCCTCTATCCGGAGCTGCGAAGCTTTCTGGCGGCGCACGGATTCATGCCTACACTGGAGCCCGGCAAGTCTCATTGCGATCTGCTTTTTCGGCGTGCCGGCTGATTGAGAAGCATTGGATGGAAGGGAATCGATCATTTGGAATCGGCCTGACGTCGAACGGAGTCGTACCGTATGAAAATCTCCGCATTTGTAATTAACCTCGAGCGCGCCGTGGATCGGCGACCACACGCCAGATGGATTGAGTCGAATGTTCCCCTGCCCTGCGTGTCCTTGAGTGCGGTCGATGGAACCGCAATGACCGCAGAAGCAGTTGCCGGAATTTACAAACGCCAGATCCACAATCCTCGATATCCGCATGCCCTTCGTCGAGGCGAGATTGGCTGTTTCCTGAGCCATCGAAAAGCGTGGCAGGCAATTATCGATCAGAAACTCGATGCGGCTTTGATCCTGGAAGACGATGTCACGTTTGATCCAGACTGCCTGCGTGAGGCAATCAATTTCGTCCAGGAAAACATGGTCGCGGGCGACTATATCCAGTTTCAGGTACGCGATATCGCTTCATCCGGGCCTGTTGTCGCCCGCGATCAGGAACACAACCTCATTCAGCCGCGACCGGCTCCCTTGCGCACGACTGCACAGATTGTCACACGGGCCGCTGCAAAGCACCTGCTTGAGTTGACAACGTGCATTGACCGGCCGGTGGATGCGTTTCTGCAATTGACCTGGGTGACGGGTGTGCCGGTCAAGGTCGCCCTGCCCCGTGTCGTCAGTGAAATCTCTCAGCAGATCGGTGGCAGCACACTGGGCGGCAAAGGTAGACCGTGGCACGAAAAGCTGCGGCGAGAAATCCTGCGACCAATCTACCGTGCCCGGATTCGGTTTCGCGCTCGCAGGGCCGCCTGAAGGTTCCAGCACAACGAAAAGGTATTGTGTGTTACGTATTAAGAATTCCGATTCCAGAAACATCTGGATCCAGAAGACGCTCGAAGCCATTCCCGCCGGAAAGTCTCTGCTGGACGTTGGTGCCGGTGAGTGTGCGTACAAGAAACACTGCAAGCATCTTCGATATCTTGCTCAGGATATTGCTCAGTATGACGGGGCAGGCAACACAAAGGGCCTGCACACTCAGCAGTGGGATTTTCACCAGCTGGACTTTGTCTGCGATCTGTATGACATTCCGGAAACCGAACTCTTTGATGCGGTCCTTTGCACCGAAGTAATTGAACACGTCACGGATCCGGTCAGAGCCGTTGAAAAGCTGGTGCGGCTGGTCAAACCGGGAGGCTCCGTCATCATCACGGCTCCCTTCGTCAGCATGACCCATTTCGCTCCTTATCACTATGCGACCGGGTTCTCGGAATACTTCTATCGCCATCATCTGGAACGCCTGGGCTGCAGCATCGAGATCTTACTTCCGAACGGCGGTTACTTTGATTTCATGGATCAGGAACTGGGCCGAATTCCATCCGTTCGAAAACGCTACAGTGGCTGGCTGATTGATCCCCTGAGCTTTGTTGTCATGCTGACCGCACGCATGCTGATCCGGCTGATGGCGGCAATGGACGGACCTGCCACGCGGCGCAAATCGAGCGAACTGATGACATTCGGATGGCACGTGAAGGCCATCCGCAAGAGCGCATGAGCTGTCTGAGATGCAGGTTTATCTGTCTCGACTTGACCGTTACTGTTGCCCGTGTCTTCAACGCGGGTCTTCCTCGAACTGCGTAGTCGTTGAAATCTGTCCCGACTTGACCTGCCTGGATCGCCACTCATGATTATCGTTCGGCTGAGCGGTGGGCTGGGAAACCAGTTGTTTCAATACGCCACCGGCAAGGCGTTGGCCATTCGGAACCAGCAACGACTTGTGATCGATGACCGCGTATTTCACGAAGACAATTTTCGCACATTTTGTCTGCCACTGTTTGCCGCAGAATTCACGCTCGCTCAGGATTGTCCGGAAGCTTCTGCGATTCTGCCACCGCCACGCAAACGGTGGGCTCAATTTCTGTTCTGGCAGTGGACGCATGGTCGCAAACTGAGATTTGTCCGCGAGCAGCGTTCACTCCTGTTTGACCCTGGCATCCTGGAATCCGGTCCGCATGCATATCTGCACGGTTACTGGCAGAGCGAAGAATATTTCGCCGACGTTGCGTCCGTCATCCGCAATGAACTTGTCATACGCCTGCCGCCGTCGGGGGAAAATCCGGCATGGCTTTCGGAAATCTCCGCAGGCGTTTCCGTTTCAATCCATGTCCGTCGCGGAGATTACGTGGCAGACCCCAAGGCCAGTCGCGTCCACGGTACCTGCTCACTGCAGTATTATCTGGATGCCGCCCACGAAATGGCGCGGCGCGTCTCACAGCCGTGTACGTTTTATGTATTCTCGGATGATCCGAATTGGGTCGCTGAGAACCTGCACTTGCCATTTCCCACACGCTACATCCGTCACAATGATGACGCGCATAACTACGAAGACTTGAGACTGATGTCGGCATGTCACCATCACATCGTCGCGAACAGTAGTTTCAGCTGGTGGGGTGCCTGGCTCGGGTGCAATCCCGATAGGACCGTGATTGCTCCCAAAGTGTGGTTCAACGATCCCTCCCGAAGTGATCAGTCACTTGTGCCGCCGGAGTGGCTTCGGCTGTGATGAATCGTGTCTGCCGCATCCTGGGTAGGCCGGACCAAGCGCAGCGCCGTTC
>JAYSPO010000202.1:0-3840 GCA_043722015.1 Candidatus Kuenenia sp.
GCTGCGATTCGAGTCAGATAGACGCTAAGAGCCTGTGTTGTTTCATAGAACGACGGATCAATTTCACGACGGTTCCAACCGGCAATCAGTCCATTTGCCGCTATTTCGACTGAGCCTCTGATCCAGTTCTCTTTGAGTTCCGAATCGGGACAGGCGATCAGATGAAATAATAACAACTGACGCGAGTGTGTCTGCAATACATCTCGCGAATTTGCGATTGAACCTGGAGTTGACAATTGCGAATATGGAAACGGTCTGTACACGGGAGCCATCGGCCTGAACATTCCGTGTCCTCTTGGCATCGGCAGCGCATCATGAAGGGCAATGGCAAGCTTGCGATCCAGTTCTAACCAAACTCCCTGGAACAACTGTTTTGATTGAAGGTAACGATTTCGAGCGATTGCGAGCGCAATGAGATCCAGGGGAGTAGTAACACGATCGTGTTTGGCCACCTTCAGCTCTACCAGTTTCTCGATGCTCAATTCTTCGTTGTTTGCATTCGTCCACCTGGCGTCTAGTGGCAGATACTTCGTCAACACAACGAGCGTCCACGGATCGATGCTGTTGTCACGCACCGTCATCTGGAGGTGCTTGAGCATGTCGCTCATTGTGATTGAGCCATCACTGGTCTCGAACTTCGCCTCAAGCGGAACATCATTCATGGCCAATGCGGCAAGGAATTCCCGCGAGCAATCGTCGAACAAAATTCGTTCTGGATCCGTAACTGGTTGGCCGCCGTACTGCGTCTTTTCAAACCAGAATGCGCCTGAAATACCGGGCTTGTTCTGAATCCAAACCAGTCCATTTTCGATTCGATCTCCTCGGCGAAAACCATAGTCTTCACGTAGCGCTGCGAAGCCTTTCATGAATTCCCTTGGCGTTGGTTGTTCCCACATCAATAACCGCCGCCGAGATGCCTCGCGAGCATCCCAGACGAGTTTGACCAGCGTGTCGGAGGATTTGCGGAGCCATTCGGGAAGCGGAAGTGCCGGAACGCGAAGTGATGTTGGCTCCATTGTACCAGCAACTGGTTGCTCCTTTGGCTTCGCAGTGATCACAACTTCTTCCTGGCCGACCGCAACTTGAAATCCGTTCGGTTCCACGATGGCTTTGATGACATCCAGCAGTGGCTGATCGACGAGCTTAGCGGTGACAGTGACAGACCGGTCCACCTCAAAGATCGCGGTTCGGGAGATTCGGATACCACATTTTGTTTCCAGGCGGTTGAGATGGGACGGAAGCCAGGAGTCATCGGCATTCAGAGAGACTTTTTGACGCAGTCGAGCTTCAAAGAGCAACTGACGGCAATGGTTCTCGATTGCGGCACGGTCACGAATCGGTGACCCAGCAGGCATGGACTGCGAATAGCCTGCGACGATCTGCTGTCGCACAAAGGCATTGTGCATATTTTCCATAGAAAACCCGTCCGCCACCAGCATTTGTTCAAGTGCGTTCGTGTCTTTGGCTTTTCTGTGTTCGACCATCTTCTTCAGAATATCGTTGAACTGAGGTTCCAAACTGTTACGAATTGCCATGTGCTTTTCAGCTGGTATGTTCCGTTGATACTCGTGAAGCACGATTTCATCACACAAATAGGCGGGAAGACGCTCGTCGATGACAGAACGCAGAAATCCTTGCCGTTGTTCAGGCGTTAACTTTGTGTCTTTTTCCAATTGGGACAATATCCCGATCGAAATGTCGCCGACGGTGATTTTCGTGTCTGCAACGTACGCCAAAACGGTGCCGGCCTTGAGTGCGATTTCAGGCGACGGAATGAAAGATTCATCGAGGCGAATCAGGGCAGTCAGGTCTTCGATGTCAAGCGCGGCATCGACCATGCTGCTTTCCTCTCCGACATCAGATGCGGGATTTTTCACGGCAGCTTTGGGTGCGGGGCTTGGTCCAGTCTCATCGACTGCCGATTGCGGCACCGCACCCGGCAACACGACAAACGCCAATGTTATGATCATTAGCCAGCACCACAGCGGGGTTCGCTTTCTGAGTCCATTCCTGAGCGACATGATTCTCTCCATACGTTGGGATGTGATTTCCACGGGCTTCATGCCAGGGAAGACGGGGATCGGTTGCAGTTGGTGTTTGCATTCAATAACGGACAGCAGGCTGCGAGCGTACTGAGCCGGAGAGCAGCCAAGTTCGGCGATGACTTGTTCGTCGCAGCAGCGTTCGGCTTCTCGCGACAGCCAGCGGTTGGAGAGCCACACGGCCGGATGAAACCACCACAGACTTTGCACAATTGCCTGCAGCGTGCCGGTGCGCAGGTCGCCTCGACGGATGTGGAGCAGTTCGTGGGCGAGGATGGGGTCGAGATAATGTAGGTCCCGCCTGCCGGGCGGGACTTCGCGGCCTGCCGCGAGGCGACCAGATGATATCGAATCAACCGCATCACTTTGCCGTTGAGCGGACGTTTTGCCCTGTGCGGTTCGCCTTGCGGCGAAAGTCCTTTCCGGCAGAAAGGACCTAATTTGACTGCCTTCGGCGTCTTCGAAAAGACAACGAGGAAGCACGATCGTGTGCCGCAGAAGACCCAGCACTGCCGGGCCGAACAGAACGTCCGAGACAATGATCTGCGGAATGCGGCGAACCCGAAGTCGCCTTGAGAGATGTTGAACCCGTTCACAAAGCTGATCATCGAATTCTGTTGTGCGATGACGATGAATCTCACGCAGGCATCGCAGACATCGGATGACCATGATGAACAACGTCATGATCGCGCCCGCCGCCAGACCGCTGAGCAATAACCAACCGGGGTGGAGCCAACTCGCGTCCGATTCAACACTCTCCACTGGCAACACAGGCTCTGCGTATGCAATGTTGGCCTCCTGTTTGTCGAGCGTCTGGGCTGCCTCGTCGAGTTCGATTCCCGTGCCGCCATCCCACAATAGACTCGCATCCTCCGGCGGTTCCGAGCCAGCCAGTGAGAGCAATTCATCAGACTCGTAAGTCTCAAGTTGTCCATGATCGGGATCAGCCATATCGATTTCCGGTGCCGGAATCAGTGTTTCTGCCATCGCGACCGGTATGCCCGCAGGCGAGCCGTTTACGTCCCGGAGAAATGTAGTCTCATCGGAAATAGCCCATGCCTGAAGCTGGCTGAATACTCCAAGTGAATGTCCCCACAACGGTGGTGTCACACACTTGATCAGCACCAGCACCCACAGCGCATGAGCCAGATGCGGACGGTTCTTGGCGGCGAGCTTCACCACAACCGCGACGAAAATTGCCAACGCAGTAATCTGCCAAATCTGAGTGGTCATGAGACCAAGAATGTGATCGCTCATCGTTCGCCTCCAGTCAGCGCGTACTGTAGGTCCTGCCAGTATTCCATGTACCTTGGACATTCATGTCCGAGATCTGCACCAGGAAACACACCACGAACGAGCAAGTGTTGATGCGGGAAATCTTGTGCACCGATGCTGCTGATTGGCCAAATGACGGACAAGAATGTCCATCCTACGGTTCGCCTTTCGGCGAAAGTCCTTTCCGGCAGAAAGGACCTACCTGAACGATCCTTTCTCATCGTCGGCCTCCTTCCAGTCGATCCAGCAACTGTCGAAGCTGATCGATATCATCGGGAGAAAATCGGCGTTCCTCAACAAGATGCTTCATCAGCGGAAGCGTTTCACCGCCGAACAGCAGATCCACCATCTCTCCGACCGTTTCGCGGATGACGGTTTGAGGCCGAACTTTGGGCGAATAAACTCGATTGCGCCCATCCAGCTTCGCGTTGAGATATCCCTTTTCCTCCAGACGGCGGAGATACGTCTGCACAGTCGTGAAATCGATATCACGCCCGGCGGGCAGCGCCTGAAAAATCTGCCT
>JAYSPO010000203.1:0-1429 GCA_043722015.1 Candidatus Kuenenia sp.
TGGCGTTTCGGGTTGGAGCCCGGCAATGAGTCAGAAGGAACGGTTGATCGAACAGCAGACGCATTCCAGCGAAGGTGCGGCCGCGAAGACTTTTGGTGAACGCAATTTTGGAGACGCTGAATTGGGAGATGCTCGCAGAACAAAGCGACTGGTTTGCGTGGCAGATGCGATTATGCGGCATCCGGGAGGTTCGTTGCCCGAGAAGAGGGGCAGTCCGGCCGAACTGGAGGCCATGTATCATCTGATGAAGTGTTCTGCGGTCACTCATAAGAAAGTGCTGGCTCCTCATATCGCTCTCACGCGACAGAAGATTGCGGAACATGACGGCTTTGTTCTGGCGTTGCATGACACGACAGAACTGGACTTTACAACACGTGAGTCGCTCACGGATCGAGGGCAGATTGGCAACGGATCGCATCAGGGATGGCTGTGCCATAACACGCTGATCGTCGATCCAGTGCGACGCGAAGTCATGGGACTTGGCAATCAGATCCTGCATAGCCGCCCGATCACGGAGAAGAAAGAGACGGTCGCCGAAAAGCGCAACCGCGAAGACCGTGAGAGTCTGCTGTGGCTGCAGGGAGTGCAGTCGCTTCCCTCCGATTTAAAGATTGTGGATGTCTGTGATCGGGGAGCCGACACGTTCGAGTTCCTTGAACACGAAATTAACAGTGGGCGAACCTTTGTCGTGCGATCATCTCATGATCGTTCCGCCAGTTGTGGTCACGAAGCGGATGCTCCGAAAGTCATGCTGCACGAACTGGCCCGTTCACTTCCATCACTGGGACAGTGGACGATGAAGGTCGCTGCGGCGAAACAGAAAAAGACCATCCGAAAGACCGTTGCCGGCAAGAGAACCAGTCAGACCGTCGTCGTGAATCGCAAGTCACGGGATGCCGTGGTGCATGTGAGCGCATCGCCGGTAATGCTGTTCGCACCAAGACGCAAGCGAGGGAAACATGGTAACACACCGTTGGCCATGCGGGTTGTGCGCGTGTGGGAACCGCATCCTCCTGAAGGCGCTGAGCCACTGGAATGGCTCCTGTTGACAAATCATGTGTGCGCGGATTTCGAATCCGCTCATCGCGTCAAGACGTGGTACGAATGCCGCTGGATTCTTGAGGAATATCACAAGGGTCAGAAGACCGGCTGTGGTATCGAAAATCCTCAGTTCACTTCGTCCGACCGCCTACATCCCATGATTGCCATTTTGAGCGTGGTTGCCTTATCGTTACTGAATCTGCGTGAACTCAGTCGTCGTGATGATGCCAAAACCCGTCCCGCCACGAACTTATTCTCCGAGGAATATGTATCAGTCCTGAGCACATGCCGCCACGGAGTTCCTAAACCGGACTGGACGATCCACGACTTCTGCCTCGCGCTTGCACGCCTCGGCGGCCACCTGAACCGAAAACACGACGGCCATCCC
>JAYSPO010000204.1:0-1557 GCA_043722015.1 Candidatus Kuenenia sp.
AGCAGGACTTCGCGGCCTGCCGCGATCAGCGACCAGACGAGGTTCGAAGAAAGGCCACGCCGCGATGTGGAGCGGATGTGCGACCCATGGCGGTTCGCCTTGCGGCGAAAGTCCTTTCCGGCAGAAAAGACCTGCTTTGACGATCATCCTAAGCTGCACTGCGTGAAACGGTAGCGATTGTATCGATAACGCTGATGCAACGCACGGGACCGGCTCTGTCGGTGGTAGCGGTCTCTTCGCGCGGTATGCAGCGATTCTGCCGCTGGTGCTGGTGAGACCCGGTGACAAGTCAAGCACAGGACGAACAACTGTCGAAACCGAAAGTATCCGTACAAGACACTCTCTCGGCAACCAGTGATTTCTGATTCAGACCGTCATCGACGGTATTTCGCAATGCAGAAGCATAACCGGCTTCTGCATCGCGGCAGAAATCCAGGTTGAAGGGCTTCGCGAAGATTGACCTGCAAAAATCTCAGCGAAGCATTCCCGAATGACCCGAGGGAGATCGGCTACTGGATACTGGAGAGCAGCAGGATGCTGGTTCGATCGATGCAACTCACATCACGCCGATACATGACGTGGTTGATTCTGGGGGCGATGAGTATCTCATCGTTGTCAGGCTGTTCACGCCAATTCTGGCGGAAGCAGGCAGACAAAGACACGTACAACGATATTGGTCAGAAACTCAATGACGAGCGCTGGGAGCTTCCGCGCATGGATCTGACTCCTGATCAGCGGAGCCGGTTCTATGATCCGTACGATCCTGACAAAGAGCCGCTGCCTCCGGACGATCCCGCTGCGCACGTCTTCATGCACCGCGTGAATGGACGCCGAGGTTACAAGAGCTGGCACAAGCTGGGAAGGTCTTTTGCGATCGAGAATCCGAACTGGCTGCAGAAGTACGGCATCGAGATGAACGGCATGGATCCTGTGGAAGGACACTCCGAGGTCAAGTTACTGAAAGTCACGCTGCCGGAACTGGTTGATCTGACATACATTCACAATCGCGATTACCAGAACACTCTCGAAGATCTGTACATCAGCGCGCTCGCGCTGACGCAGCAACGCTACAATCTTGGAGTTCGTTATCTGGGGCGCAATGGTGGTGAACCATTTGCCAATGCCTCCGCCACCACGCTAGGGACAGGCCGAGCCAACGGGGTTTCGACAGCGGCTTTCGGAGTAAGTCAGTTGCTTCCCGCCGGTGGTCAAGTGGCGGTGGAACTTGCCAACGCCGTCACCTGGAATTTTGGTCAGGGCGGCAGCATATCGGCACCATTACTCGGCTACAGTGTGACACAGCCGCTGATGTTCCAGGCGGGCCGCAAAGTCGTCCTCGAACCGCTGACCCAGGCCGAACGCTCAGTTCTTTACAGTGCCCGCACGATGGCGCGATTTCGGCAAACGCTGTTCGTAGGGGTGTCAACAAGTTACCTGAACCTGCTGCTGCAACGACAGCAAATCCTGAATCAGCTCAACAACATTCGTCAACTGGAGGATCAGTACGAGAAGCAAAAAGCGCTCGACTCACGCACTCCGGGTTTTGTGACGGAGAAG
>JAYSPO010000205.1:0-1481 GCA_043722015.1 Candidatus Kuenenia sp.
CGATGCCACGTTTAAGGATGGCCTGAAAGGCACGCTGTGCCGCAAACATTTCTGGGATGCACTCAAAGCGAGAGCTGAACAGCCTCGTGAGGAATCCCATCCCGCAACGAAAGGAAGCCAACCCTCATGATGACCGTCCCCGAAGTCGCAACACGATTGAGAATCGCCGTCTCTACGGTCTACGCACTCGTCGAGGCGGGAAAACTGGGAGCGTTTCGGATCGGGCCACACGATGGCGCAATCCGCGTGAGTGATGATCAACTGCAGACATATCTCGATGCCTGCTGCTCACTCCCCCACTCCGAGAATCCCATCCCGGAGAATCGATAATCAACCAGTCCTCGTGGTGGCGGGAATCTGCGGAAACACCGCCGCCTTTTTTGAGGGCCAACAATTCCCGCACGCTCAAAACATGGCGCATGAAACACCCGTACATCTATGCTCTTTCACACGGACAACCGTCAACAGGAACCCAGCAAATGGCAAATACAGTCACAGGGCTCGTTCACACGAGCGAGGCTTACAACAAAAAGATGGTTCTGGAACGTCTCGGGATTTCTCAGAAGTTCTGGGATAAGATGCTGGACGAGGGTCTTCCTTACACAGTCATTGGTCACTCACGTTGGGTGACTGGGAAGGACCTCATCGAGCATCTCCATCGGAAAGCGGAGAGGAAACAAACATGACAGTTCGATCTTTCACAGAAAGGAGGTTGCCATGCCGAGACGGCCCGAAATTGGCAACATACAGCTTTATCCCAATCGTCCGCTCACCGACGAGGACAAAAACGGTTACACGCTCAAGTTCTTCTGCCCGATTCGCAAGAAGCGGGTCAGAAAGAACTGTGGAACCCGTGATCGTCGGGAGGCTCGCAGGATTCTTCGTGATTGCCAGGAGCGTTTGCTCAATGGTGAATACGCGGCGTCATGCGGGGCCATTACCAAAGACCATGTGGTACTTCCGAGTTCCCACGGTCGGAGCGTATCCGCCACGGAATCGAAGTCATGGCAGGAATGCTATGACCGATACCGAGAGCACCGTGTCACACGTATTCGCGAGTCATCACTCGTCGATGTCGTGTCACGACTCAGCCTGGCGGAACGGATCTTCGACGGCTATCAGGCTGATCGAGGATTGCCGGAGGGCCTGCTCGTGACGCAAGTCATGACACTCGACATGTTGGAGTACCTGCAGAACCGACTGCTGGCCGGTGATGAATGTCGATACGACGTTCGTTCACCGAACACAGTCAACAGCATAATGGGTGCCGTCATGGCATTCGTTCGCTTCTGCCACACTCGTGGCTGGATTCCTTCGGTTCCTCACGTTGAGAAATTCGACGTCGAAGAAGTCATGAAGGGACGACCAGTCACCGGAGAAGAATTCGAACGGATGCTGGAGTCGACACCGCTGATTGTCGGAAAGCAATCTGCCGAATCATGGCAGTTTGCCTTGCGAGTTCTCTGGGAGAGCGGGTTTCG
>JAYSPO010000206.1:0-3177 GCA_043722015.1 Candidatus Kuenenia sp.
CGGCTTGCCGTTAAACGAAAATACTTCTGCATCAGTGCGTAACTGTCCTAACGCCACATCCCAATTCTGGATCGTCTCCTGTTCGGAAATCTTCATGAGTTCTTCTGAGTCGTTACCACCACTTTGCTGGAACCGCATGGACATTGAGCAGCGCCTGTACGGAGGTGGTTGCCGCTTCACTGGCGTCAACATGTTCAGGACCTCGATCGTCGGATTGTTGCTGTCGGTGCTGTTCTATCTGCCTCTGATCGCATTTCCGAAACTGACGATTTCGCAGATGTTTCTGGAGCGGGGATCTACGCCATATGCCATCGTTTTTCTGTCCGCGTGGGCAAGTGTCGCACTGATCATCAAAGGGCAAAAACTAGCGCTGCAGCGGCGTTGCCTGTTGGAGGAATATCGAGTCGTTCCCGCTAATCCCAGCTTCATTCTGGCAGCTTCGACGGTAGAAGTGGTGATGAATAACATCCACCGCACTGTTGATGATCCACGTCATTTTATCCTGTTCAATCGTATTCAGATTGCGCTGTCAAATCTGCGCAACCTGGGTCGCGTCGGCGATGTTGAGGACATTCTGCGGGCACAGGGAGGCCACGATGAATCATCTGTGGAGACCAGCTACTCTGTGATCAATGCCTTTGTGTGGGCGATCCCTGTGTTGGGTTTCATCGGAACGGTCCTGGGGCTGTCACAGGCGATCAGCCAGTTCGGCGGAGTCCTGCAGGGGGCAGGCGAGATGGATGCGATCAAGACATCCCTGCAAGGAGTCACTGCTGGACTGGCGACTGCATTTGAGACCACGCTGGAAGCACTCGTCGCCGCGCTGTTGATTCAGTTACGGCTCGCGTTTCTGAAGAAAACTGAAGAGGAGTTTCTGGATGAATGCACCGAATACTGCACTCGAAATGTCGTGAACAAACTTCGGATCATGGTTTTCGAACGCGATACTGAGTGATTCCCATGACAAGCGTTACCACAGCATCAACAAGTGCCGGTATGACTCGATCTTCGGTGTCACACAAGAAAGAGTTCCTCACGCCGACACTGGTGTCGATCAGCGTAGAGATTGGTATCGCGGCGTTTATGATGGCCTTGCTTCTGCTGATGGTCTCGACCCGATCGGGTGATGGCGGAGACGATGGTGGTGGTTCAGGCAACGGGACGTCCGGGCAGGGTGGGACAGGGGATTTTGCGGCCACAGGCTCCGGAAGCGGAACAGGACAGGACGAGACGAAAACGACAACCGGCTCTTCAGATGCGTCTCAGGAAGTGACGAAAGTCCAGGAGAACCCCGGCACTTCCAGCGCACAGCCAAAGTCGGCACCGTCACCTTCGAACGTCGGCACTCCATTATCACCGCCGGAAAAGCAATCGAATGTGTTCATTGTGCAGGACTTGCCACAACCTGCGGCGAACAACGAACCAGCAGGTGCTGGCGGTGGCAATGGATTTTCTGATCTCGGTGACCGGCTGCTGGCGGCTGGTGCGAAGACTGGAGATGTGCAGATTTCGCTGGCATGGAACAATGGCAACGACCTGGATCTGCATGTGGAAACGCCGGGCAATGAAAAAATCTGGTACAACCAGCGGCAATCAAGCTGTGGGGGCGAACTCGATATCGATATGAATGCCGGAGGACCAGCGTCTCAAAGGCCTGTCGAAAATGTCTACTGGCCGACAGGAGAATCTCCGACCGGAAAGTTTCGCGTCCTCGTGCATCACTTCGCGAATCACGGAGGCCGCGACCCGACAAGGTTTCAGGTCACCATTAAAGTCAAAGGCAAATCTGAAAGCTTCTCCGGATCACTGCGGTCCGGTGATGCTCTGAAGCTGGTTCATGAGTTTACATTCCCATAACGCGGGCTTCGCTGGCCGATTCGTTGATTGACAGAAGATCCAGGGCGGGACCAGCGGCTGATAAGCCGCGCCGGCCCACCATTGATGAAACAAAAGGTGGGCCTGCGCTGTCGCTGGTCCCAACCTACAAATCAAGTCGAGGCATCATAAAAGAAAATCGTATGGGCAGACGCAAACAAGCCGCAGTTCCTTTTTCCCTGTTCGCATTTCAGGACATCATCACATCGGTCACAGGCATCATCCTGTTGATCACCATGATGATGGCTGTGGAACTCGTGCAGAATCTCAGCCGCGCTGCCGCCGCACCCCAGGAAGAAAAGTCGTCTCAAGTGGCACATACGCTGCGACAGGCCGTCAGCGAAAGCACGTCGGAATTGGATCGTCTGCAGAAGATTCTGGACGAAACGACAACCATTCGTTTCAATGCGGATTCACTGCGACGACGGCTGGCGGAATTGAAGGCGGCCGCTGGAGAACTTGAGTTGCAGAATGAGCAGATTCAAACGACTCAGGAAAAGATCGATGCGCGCAAAGCGCAGCAGAATCTGGACGCGCAAGATCTCACGCCGGAAGCCGTTGAAGCTCTGGCGAAAGAGCAGGCAGAAATCGCCCGACAAATCGCAGCGATGAAGCAATCCAACCGCGTCATTTTCAATCGCCCCGCCGGCGCAGCGAAGGCACCGTGGCTGGTCGAATTGAACGAAACGTCGATCGTGGCGGCAGAAATGGGGAAGGTTCAGCCGCCGCAGTCGTTTGCAACCCCCGACGCATTTCTGCAGTGGGTACAGGATCAGGACCGGGATTCACGGTACTTCGTACTTCTCGTCAAGCCGACCACGATTGAAATGTTTTCGACGATCCGAAAGGCGCTCCAGGACCGACGCTTTGACGTCGGATATGACCTGCTGCCATCCGACCAGACGGCAATTGATGCGCAGACAGGAGCGGGTGTGCAATGAGTCGCAAAGCTGCTCCCTCCGGCGACAGCCTGGATCTCCTGCTGGACACGATCTGCAACACGTTCGGCGGAATTCTGTTCATCGCTATGCTTGTCGTGATTCTGACGAATCAGGTTAGTCGCGATGCTGCTCCTTCGGCCCCCAGCGCAGAATCCAGCCGTGCGCTGCGGCGGCTTCGGGGTGAACTGACGGAATCGGAAGCGAGACTGACAAAACTCCGCCAGGCCGTGCGGCAGAAAGAAGATCTGGAACGGCAATTTGCCGATCCGGAAAGTCTCGGTCTGCTGGAATCACTCCGGTCGCTTGACGACAATAGTGACGAATTACTGAATGAGCGTACTCAGAAACTGGCAGATGTCGC
>JAYSPO010000207.1:0-3247 GCA_043722015.1 Candidatus Kuenenia sp.
TTCCACCGCCAAAACCTATCTCATTCCCATCCCGATTATGACCTCTGCTAACCTACGCTGAATAAACCGACCCTAAACCAATCACCGGGAATTGCTGACGAAAGAAGTCATTTTTCGCGGGACTGCGTTTCCCCTCGTCCCGGTCGCGACGGTCGATTCGGGGCCACACAGCGTTCATCTGGATCTGTGGTGGAAAGCATTCATTGAACGGGCTCGGAAGACAGAGACCAACGACGGGTATCCGTTGCAGATGGATCAGTACCTGCTGACCATGTTGGCGAAACGACTGCACAAGCCGGACGTGGAACTCAAGAGTCCCACCTGGTTGCCACAGAATGAAGAATCGCGATTCTTTGCATTTCTGACCGGGACGGAATCCATCCGAATTGCGATGCAGAAGGATGCATTGCTCGCGACAGCGAAAGGCCGCGAACTGGCAACGCAACCGATTCCCAAAGCGGCATTGCCGCCAGCCGTGACGATTCCGGAGCCAGCCGCAGATGTCCAGGTAGAACCCCTGGCGATGGTCATTCCGCCTGAGTATTTCTATGCGCGGCTGCAAGGCTACGACGACCTCTCATGGGCGCGGCAGCAGATTGATCAGTTTGGGGCGGACCTGCGGGATCTTTCAACAGCCCGCGGATTCGACTTTCACCTTTCGGAACGGATTGAGAACCAGCTTGAACTGCGGGACACGAAACTGGCTCAAATGCTCGGAGCGACCAAGGAATTTCGCTACGGACGAACAGTCATGCCGCTGTCGCGCGGGGACAACGTCTTCCTCTATATGTCGGATGCGTTCTTTCGCTCGTTCATTCGCCCGGAATGCCGCATCGAGATGACTCGACGTGCCCAAAGTGAAAGTGAGATGGAGCTTGTGCAACTGGCAGCCCTTGCCGCCTCAGCCGAAAAGAAACCGGCGGACTCACTGCAGGACTTGATCAGCGGCGACTTTTTGCCATCCGGCTTTGGCAACCGACCGGACGGCAGCAGACTCGAATGGAATGGTAATTCGGTCACCGATTCGCTGCGTGGAGCGCGCGGGGCGTTTCTGCCGGTGTCGGATGTAACTGTTGAATGGGCAACGCCAGCGGAAGCGAAGGCGTATGCGCAATTCGCAACAATGTACGCAAGGCTCTGGAGAAAGATGGATCCGGCTGTTGTTGCGGTCCGCCGGATCGATGAAGGCATAATGCAACGTATCGTGGTGGATCTTCACGTATATCCATTTTCGCAAACCGAGTTTTGGCTGCTCGGCTTCCTGAATCCGGATAAAGAACAGAAGCAACTCGCGCCTATTGAAGGAGCGTTGCTGGTTGCGGAAGCAAATGCCTTTAATGTCACACCAATTGTCGCCGGTTTGATGGACCATGAGATCAAATTCGCGTGTCGGAACGGAATCGTTGAAACTGACCCTCTCGATGCACAACAACACGCAATTCTGGGAGGTCGCACAATCAAGGCTGTCGAGCAATACACCGCTGGAATGTTCACTTCGGAATCGAAGGACGGCGACATCGTGGCACTTGCAATGCCGATAATTTCGCAGGCAGGTTTCGCTCTCCGATCGGACGAGTTTGCAGTCCTCGCTGAAACAAAGGAAACGCTCGAAGCGATCAGGGGCAAGCTGAAGAGGATTGACGCTGCTCGTCCGGCGACACTGCGAGTCCATGTCGGCGACCTGAAGATGGCAAAGGCCGCGAGTTACGGTCATGCCGCTGCGTGGAATCAGGCGAACCGCATTTCCTCCGGCAACGCTGAGCTGCTGAATCGGATTGTGACACAGTTCCGTGTTTCCCCGGAGAACGCAGTTTCCATCGCCGAAACACTCTTCAACGCAGGCCTGACCCATCCTTTGCGCGGCACCTTCACCGTTGCCGAAGGTCAACCGATTTCGAATCAAGACAACATGACCATCGAGGATTATCGACACACGCTGCTGAACAGAATTCGCGGAGCGGAATTCGAGATGACAACCAAGGGCACGGTGCTCTCCACGCACTTTGAGATTCTTCTGGACAAGGATCCGTGAATCGCAATTCTTGCGTGACTGGCTGTGAATGACGAACTGTTCTTATGTAGGATGGACATTCATGTCCGTCGCATTGCCATAAAACACTGTCGAAGCGAGGGTCATTGTGCCTTGACAGACGTTTGTCAATGCGACTATGGTTTGGAAATATCTCGGACATGAATGTCCAGGCTATAGGAATGAACCGTGCTCAATATTGTCAGCCAGCTTGCCGGAAAGAGTCAATTCTGTGACGGCGTTTCTCGTCGTCGAATGCTGCAGATCGGAGCGTTGGGGACGTTTGGTCTGAATCTGCAAGGTCTGCTCCGCGCAGAACAAGGTGCCCTGCCCCACCCGGCGGCACGATCGAAGAAATCAGTCATTCTCGTCTGGATGCATGGCGGACCTTCGCAGCTTGATACTTTCGACATGAAGCCGGGTGCTCCCGCCGAATATCGCGGCGCGTTTGCTCCGATTGCAACCGCCCTGCCGGGGCTTGAGATCTGCGAACTGCTGCCGGAGCACGCGAAGGTCATGGACAAGTGCACGGTGATCCGCAGCTTCTCGCACGGCAACGGAGACCACTGGGCGGCGGCGCATTGGATGCTGACCGGTCGACTGGGTGCGAATGGCAGTGATCGCAAGGCCTTCGATGTCTCAGAAGAAGATCCGGCTTTGCGAGAACGCTATGGCACTGGCTGGGGCGAGCAGGCTCTGCTGGCTCGCCGACTGATTCAGGCAGGCGTGCGTTATGTGTCGCTCAACACCGGTTACTTCGATGATCATTCCAAAATCGAACCTGCATTGAAGAAGAAGCTCCCGCAGCATGACAAATGTGTCGGCGTGCTGATTCAGGATCTCGCCGATCGAGGCATGTTGGACGACACACTGGTGGTCGTCGCCGGAGAATTCGGACATACGCCGCGCATCAACGCCAACGCAGGCCGCGACCACTGGCCTCAGGCGCAAAGCATTCTGCTGGCGGGTGGTGGTTATCGCCACGGCCAGGTCATCGGCAGCACGAATGACAAAGCCGAACATCCGACCTCGCGCAAGATCGGCGTCGAGGATTTCTGTGCGATCGTGTACCACGCAATGGGACTGAAGATCGACGACTCCATCATGGATCTGTCCGGTCGTCCGACCCATCTGGTGCCAGGTGGTGTAGTGCCTTCTGAGCTGTTGTAGGCCGGACCAAGCGCAGCGCCGTTCCGGCACTGATCAGACAACAGCCGG
>JAYSPO010000208.1:0-5313 GCA_043722015.1 Candidatus Kuenenia sp.
CCGTAGGCGTAGGCGGCAGAGAATTTTGCCTACGCCTACGGCTCGCCGTTAAACGATCATTCTCCCACACTCGATTTTTCCTTCAAAACCAATCGGGAGCTGCACATAGAATTCGGTAGAGTCAGTAAGTTTCATGTCTTTGGGCGACACTCCCGAGTCATCGAACATGGACAGCGAATCAGTTACCGGCTGGGAGAAACAAAGGTGGAACCGAATACGTCATTTTTGCGGGAAATGGTTGTCGATACCTTTTGTGCTTCTCGGCCAAAAGTTGTTCCAGCAACGGCAGCATTAAAAATGTGACTCTCTGATGGAAATCGCAAAAAATCCGTCAGCGGACTGTCGGACCTCCGGCTCGTTTGAACATTACTGTGGTGAGGCCAAATACGTTCTTATGCGTGTGCGTGATTGGGAGCGAACGATCCCAGCCCACAGACTCAACCCGGAGATAAACTCGATGAACCGAAAAGTTGTCACAGCGATATTCACACTTTCGGCCCTGTTGGCTGTTCATGCACAGGCCGACGACACAGTGAAAATCTGGACAGAGGGCGGGATCGCAGTGTTCGATGCCGGGAAGCATCAATTCGCTGGAACGATCATTGCGGTCAACGTTCCACCGAGCATGGGTATCGTCTGTTACCGGAAGTCCAAATTGGTGGGCGCTTATTCCTCCGCAAACTCCGGCGTGAAAACCCAGGTCGAAGTGGACTCGATCCAGGTCGTTGACCGTTTCCCATCTTCGGCGGAAATTGAGAAGCTACTTTCCGATTCGGATTGGGTCGGGGAGTGGAACCATAGTGACGGTACGAAATTCAAGAGTGATCTGATCACATTCAAGAATGGAGAACTGCAATCCGATGGGGTTACCTACAATCTTCAAGGTTTGCGTCATGTGGGGGACGATGTTGATTCCCCTGTCAGTACTGGCATTCCCAATGACGGCCGCGGCCACGAAGTCGAGTTTGAATGGATCACGCCGACTGTGCTGAAAGGCAGTGGCTGGAATATTGGCCAGAAATCGGACGGAACGAGAATCAATCCAGGCAAGTACCAGGGTTTATTTCGGCTGTTTGGAGCGGATGACGAATCAACGACCGACGCGACCGACAATACCGATGTCATCGCGATCGACATCAAGTCGGACGATGACGGCAACATTCTCCAGGGGAATCTTACCTACTCCAACGAAAGTCCCCTCGCCTTCTTCGGGCATTTGCGAGAGAAGAACTCAGGAGACAACTTCGACGTGGAAAACAAACTGGGAAATGACTGGAAACCGGCTGGTCGGTGGGTGATCGGCGGTCGAGATGATCGGCAGGTAGTCGCCTTCAACGTCAAATCCAGCGACAACGGCGAATCGCTCAACGGGACCATGGCCTATTCCAGTGAGGGCGAAATTCGAGTCCGCGCTAAGCGAGGCAACGGCGTCGTCTATGATGTCGACTCCCCGCATGACGGACATCGGCACGAAGATGGTGCCTGGATTCTCGGCGCTCGCGGCGACAAGAAGCAATACCTGGTGGCCATTGATATCGATTCGAATGACGACGGTCAGACATTCAGCGGTATCGTCGTATACGAAGGTGAAGGTCCGATCGATTTTCGGGCAACACGAATGGCCAGCAACAGCTATCGGGCCGAGGTCAGTTTTGGCGACGAATGGCATCCAGCTGGAGACTGGATCATCGGGGGCCGCGACCAGCGAGCGGTCAAAGTCTCCGCAAAGTCGACCGACGGTGGCAAGAGCCTCAATGGAACCGTGACCTATCAGGGCGAAGGCCCGATCAACATGGAGGCCACGCTGTCCGGCAGCAGCGCCTACACCGTTGAGAACCAGTGGGGCAATCCGGACTCCGATTGGAACCCAGGCGGCGTGTTTGTGTTGGGCAATCGTGAACGATCGGAGTCTGTGTCGAATCAATCTGGATTCCCTGAGGGCTACTTCTACCTGACGACAAAGTCTGGAGAAAATGAGAAGCTCGTTCTGGAGTCGGCACCTCTCACCCTGAAACCAATCGGCAACTACACGGGGATGTGGTGGAAGGCTACGCCGATTGAAAATGCGGACGGCTATTTCTACCTGACGTCACAATACCTCGCCGAGAAAAACCAGGTCCTCGAATCAAGTGATGGCAACAATTCGGCCGTCATGGTGCCCAACGAAAAGTACAGCGGAACGATGTGGAAAGTCGTTGCGGCCGGCGATGGATATTTCTACCTGACATCCAAGCCCACGGAGTCGCAGAATAAAGTCCTGGATGGCAACGTCGGCCATGACGCCGGAGCCAACGCGATCTTCCTGGGTGCGCCGTTTATGGTGGAAAAGAACTCGGCGGGGCCGGGTGCCCTATGGAAGTTTGTTCCTGTTCCGTCCGAGTGATCTACGGGAGAAACCAAGGTGTCAGGAACCGAATACGTCATGTTTGCTGGAAACGGTTCCTGACCCGAATTCCACTGCCGTGGTTTTTCGAGCGCGCTAGAAGTCTATTGAGAAGCCCTAACCAAACCGGGACAGGCATCCTTACCTGACAGTTACTCCAGCGTTTTCTCGACATCCGCGGGAGCCGGCCCCGGTTTTGTTAGGCGTTCTAAGCAGCTGATGCGGGATTCCGAGTCGTGTTCACGCCGCAGGTTCTGCCGCCGTATCTACAACGGGCGGTCACTATCGAGGAGTTGATTCCCTCGCTCCACAATGACAACTCAAGCCGAAAGACTGGGCTTAACCCCGATGCCTCAGCGGTATCGGACACCAGGCGTTTGGACCGCCCGCCGGCTTGCAACACTATCGACCGCATCACGAAGGAGAATTCACCGAATGAAAACAACGACAAACGTAAACCAACAGCACACAGGCGCAGTATCGTCACCGTCCTGTTGCAGAGTTTTCCGGAACGCGTATTCTGTCACCGCATCAATGCGGTCATGGGGAATGACGGCGTCAATGGCGCTTCTGATTTCCCTTTTTCATCCGGCAATCCTGCAGGCTCAAAACCGAGACGAAGGCAAGGAGATCGTCCGCGGGCTTCTGCGGGGATTGGTGGAATCGCAGCTGGACAAGATAGGGCCGAGGGGCGGCCGCGCGGAAATCACTCCGCAGCCGAGTGGTCCGCAGCCGGGTCAGCCGACCGCGGAAATGGCTCGGCTGCGGCCCTTGATTGCCGGTTTCGCTCAGGAATCCGCCACGCTGACCGCGCTGCTGAATACAGATTCCCGCCGCAGCTTTGCGGTTCGCAGGCCGCTTGCCGATATGCTGCAACTGCAGACCACAGCCGTCGTGCTCCAGCAGAAATCAGAATCCGAGCGCGATCACCGCAATGTCGTCAGTCATTTCGCCGCACTCAACGCGGAATGGAAAAGAATCTCCTTTTCTCTGCAGCAGTGCCCGGACCTGAGCGCACCGTCTCGTCAGGCGATCGACCGACTTCACCAGATTGACGCCCAGTACTGCCAGATCCTTGGGATTGCGGAACAGTTTGACAACCGCGAACTGGTCCGCGCCGCCGATCTGCTGACCACGGACCTGCGGACGCTGGTGGACGAAGTGAATTACGCTGCCATAAAGGCCACAGACCAGCGGCGACTGTCTGCATCGCTCCTGCGACTGCAGGAACAGACTCAGTTGTTTGCCAACATGGCTGCGGGTAATGCCGCGTTGCCGGCGGTCGTCGGTGAATACCAAAACCTCTACACGTCCTGGCAGGGACTGCGGCCCGAACTGAATCAGATCCCGGGTCGGACCATTTCCCGGACTGTCAGCCGGATTCAGGAGACTCACCAGAGTCTGCACGGCCTTTTGCGACTGAGCACCGGCGTGGACAATGCTCTGATTCAGCAGATGTCCGAAAACATGCAGCGCGACATGGTTGAGCTGTTTCGG
The DNA here is from genome assembly GCA_043722015.1 of Candidatus Kuenenia sp. Taxonomy (GTDB): domain Bacteria; phylum Planctomycetota; class Planctomycetia; order Planctomycetales; family Planctomycetaceae; genus SXXK01. Next base: position 3,881 of record JAYSPO010000208.1, read on the forward strand.
GCAATCACGCTGGAACAAATGCTGCTGCTGCGTGACAGTCGTTCGATCTCAGCCGCCGCTGATACTCTGTTGGGTACGGCTCAGAATCTTGCCGATGTCATCGCCCGCCACGAAGATCAAAATGCGGTCGCCGAAGCGTGGCTGTACCTGGAAGAAGCCTGGCAACTTTTTGCCTACTACGTCGGCCCGATCCGCGATCCCGACACGATGGGCCGTGTTGAAAGTCTGGCCCAGTCTGTGGAATCGCTTCGCAAGTCGCTGGGAGTTGCCGTGGCGTATGATCCGCGCATGGTCAGTCAGGAGGCCGTGTCGCTGCATGCTCTCGCTGATCAGCTACAGGATTCCGTCCGCAAGTGGCAGGCGCAGCCGGACCAGCAGGATGCGACTGTCTCCCGCGACATGAATCTGCTGGAAGCACGCTGCCGTGAACTCGAGTCCCTGACGGCCGGTGGACGAAATCGTGACGCCGCGCATCACAAGTCGGACGAAATTCTGGTTCTGTGGCAGCAGCTGCGTCCCCGCATCCTGCAGTGCCGGACCGCAGAACGCGATGCATTGCTCCGCATCGCCGACAGTTTCACTTCGGAACTGGTCCGTATGCATATGATGCTGGGTGAATGATACCGGACCGTGAACAGCTTGCAGACCTGAGCGCCACAGACAATCGATCCGAACGAGCGTTCGTTTTCGTGCTGGCAGTCGACCGGCTGTCGGTCCTGAGGCCGCAAGTCAGGACCGAATCGACAAAGGGCGAATCGACAAAGGGGACATTCTACTTTAAACGTAGAATGCCCCCTTTTTCTTTATCCCCTTTTTCTTTTCCTGGAGTCACAAATTCTTCATTTGTCAACATCTGCCAGAATAATGTTTCTGACCCATTCGTGGCATTTCAGGCACTTCATCGTGACATTGACCCACGCCATTGATGTGCCGTTCATGTCATTGTCCTTTGCTTCCTTCTGCAGTTCCTCGACGGCATGCATGAATTCAGTGCTGTAGCGACGATACATGATGTCGTTGGAGACTCGCCAATGTTCTTCGCCGCTCATTTTCATCAGCGTGTCAGAACCATCAGACACCATCTCCAGATCTTCGGTACAAAGCCCTTCCAGAATCTGATTGGACGCATGCAGTTTTTGACGCATGAACTTTTTCAGTGCCGGGTCCGGGTCGTCCTGTTTGTCTGCAGACCCCTCGTCTTTTGTCGGGGGCACCTTAACGGCATTCTTTTCATCCTGGCTGGCAGACGAATTGTTGACCCCCATGGACGGAAAGAACATGATCAGAAGCGCCGTTGCGACAACGGCGACCAAGGACGAGGACATCTTCGCAGTACGACTGATTGATCTCATAGGATTGGCCTCTGACATTTGAGTTTGAAACATGCAGGACTATTGATCACCGATCCCGATTGAACGCAAACATCGCGCCGC
>JAYSPO010000209.1:0-1961 GCA_043722015.1 Candidatus Kuenenia sp.
ACAGGAACATGTCAACGAATTCGAGTAGACTTTGAGCATCGAAAGCGGATAGGCCGGGAAGTCATGATCCCGACTGACAAGCGGTTTTCCTGAACCACTTCCGCATTTCGTTTTCTTCAGGACATCCGGACACAGGAACTGGAAACGTGACCGCTGATTCTCCGACCGCCAGAACGCAGTTTCTGGAACTCGCCCACGTGATTCTCGACAGGCTCATATCGCCCCGCCTTCCAGAGTGGTGGCTTGATGTCTGTGAGATGACGGCCGAACTAGAAGTTCGGCGGATGTGCCTGCGGCTTCCTGCTTGGCTACCTGATTTTGACTCTTGGTTGGACTTCGCTTTTGAGGCGGCCGCCAAAGAAGTACGAATCGCGTTAGATCGATCGTGGAAACCAGGAAGAGAATTGAGTCCTGCTTGCTTTTCAATTTCTCACGTTGGGTCACAGTTGAACGGAACGACAGTTAGATTCGCGTTCTGCGATCCTTACAGAAGCATGGATTTTGTCCGCTACAACACAAACTGCCGAGGGTTTGGCGTTACCACTCGATTGTTGCCCGCCGACGAAAGTGGAACGAACAACGAACAAAAAAACATCTTCGACGACATCAGAAGAGACGCAATTTTCTGCCTTGAGGCTTGGATTCGGTACGTCAAAAGTGATGAAATCACGTTCCATATTCAGGACGCATTTGGTACCGATCATCTCAAAGTGAAACGCGAACCGCCTCTGGATCCCAGAGAGCCCGTGCCCCGCGATCCGCAGAACGCGATTCCGCCAGTTGCCGGCGGCATTGAATCAACTTCAGCTGGCAGCGTTCCTGATGTTCCACAAGTCTTCGAGAACCTCCCAAAGGCTGCAGTCGGAACGAAGCGAAGACAGGTAACGAGAGAAGACGTGGAAGAGTACGTAAACAGCATTTTTGAAAGCGGCGACATGGAAGAAGTCGAACGGCTGTTGACCGCAACTGCCGATGATCTTGCCTTTCGGATCGGATGCGATCGGAAAACAGTCTTTGCCAGTTCATGGTGGAGAAATGATCATAAAGACCAGCGCGAACGATTCTTCCTAACTGGCATTGTCCCACGTCCACGAAAGACGAACATCTGAACCGACGAAGTCCGTTTGCAAAGTCCGTTCGGTCCGTTTGCAAAGTCCGTTTTCAAAAGATTTTTTTTGCCGTGAAATCATTGGTTTCACGGCTTTTCCTTTGCGCTCGGAACGGACTTTTGGACCGCAAAACGGACTCGCCACCCATTTATACCGAAGCTGCTGACTGCCGCAGTTTCAATTCGTACGACACACGAACAGGGAGAGAGAATATGCAACACCCGATCACTGCAGCCGAGATTCGGCCAAATCGACACGACAGACGGCATCCTCCGGAAACTGAGCTGCCAGAACTTCTGACAAAAACCGACGTGGCGAAGCTGTTGCAGGTCAGCGGCCGTCAGGTTGAGAACCTGGTGAGAAATTTGCGCCTGCCGAAACCGTTGAGACTCGGCACCCATCCACGATGGCGCCGCACGGAGCTGCTGAGCTTCTTGGACGGGCTGAGTGCAGACCAGCCATCCCCACCGGAAACAGGCTTCACGGCATTCGTGACGCCAACGACACAACTCAGCGCGGTGAGCCGATGATTTACATCGACGGCGACACTCTGGAGAAATACCGCGAGGCGGTGAAGCAGGGCCTGACTATCGTGGATCTGGCCGACAGGCAGGGAATCGATGCGGTTTTCCTCAGCCGGTTACTCGGAATCCCAATGACGCCAATGCCGACGACGGCAGCAAGTCAGCCGGAGGATGATTCCAGTTATCTTTGGCGAGACGAAGAGCTCGACAACCTTCTCTGACAATGACGAAGCCCGATCGCTGTAGCGATCGGGCTCGGTCGAATTCGAGTCGCCGGTCTGTAGCCAGCGACGACGCAAACATGACTCCAGACCCATCCGGAGAGAGC
>JAYSPO010000210.1:0-11498 GCA_043722015.1 Candidatus Kuenenia sp.
ACCACGCTGCTCAGCGGAGCAGCGTCCGGAATGTATGCCGCTCAGGACAGCACGATTCAGATTGCGCTCGTCGGCTGCGGCGGCCGTGGTACGGGCGCAGCCGGCAATGCATTATCAGTCGATAATGGGCCGATCAAGCTTATCGCCATGGCGGACGTGTTCGAAAAGAATCTGACGGCCAGTCACGAGAATCTGAACAAGTCGCATGCCAGCGACGGCAAGCTGGACGTGCCCGAAGAACGTCGCTTCATCGGATTCGACGGCTACAAGAAAGCGATGGACTGTCTGAAGCCTGGCGACGTCGTGATTCTGACAACTCCTCCGGCGTTTCGCTGGGTGCATTACACGTACGCCATCGAGAAGGGCCTCAACGTGTTTATGGAGAAGCCGGTCACCGTCGATGGACCGACGACACGGCGAATGCTGGCGTTGAACGACAAGGCGATTGCGAAAGACCTGAAGGTCGCGGTTGGCCTGATGTGCCGTCACTGCGAAGCGCGCCGCGAATTGTTCGACCGCATTCAGAATGGCGAAATCGGCGACATCACCATGATGCGTGCCTATCGCATGGCCGGACCAACAGGCACCGCCGCGACCGGGCCAAAGCCCGAAGGCGCCAGCGAACTGCTGTACCAGATCAGCCGCTTCCACGGATTTCTGTGGCTCAGTGGCGGAGCCGTCAGTGACTTCCTCATTCACAACATTGATGAATCCTGCTGGATGAAGAATTCGTGGCCCGTCAGTTGCAAGGCCAGCGGTGGACGTCACTATCGCGGCGACAACGTCGATCAGAATTTCGACACGTATTCGATGGAGTACACGTTCGATGACGGCACGAAACTATTCGTCAATGGCCGTACCATTCCCGGTTGTTACCAGGAATTTGCCAGCTACGCACACGGCACGAAAGGACTGGGTGTGATTTCCTCCGCATCGCACTGGCCATCGAGAGCCCGGATTTACAAGGGGCACAAAGAAGACGATGCCAACATTGCATGGCAATTTCCGCAGCCGGAAAAAAATAATCCGTACGAGGACGAATGGAAGCATCTCATCGCGGCTATCCGCAAGAACGAAAAATACAACGAAGTGGAACGCGGCTGTATGGCCAGTATCGTGACATCGATGGGCCGCATGGCCGCGCATACCGGACAGGAAATGACGCTTGAGCAAATGATGAACTGTGAGCACGAATTTGCTCCGGACATCGAAAAACTCACGATGGAATCGATGTCACCACTCCAGGCCGACGAAGAAGGCAAGTACCCGATTCCGATGCCTGGTCTGGAAAAGAACCGCGAATACGCGTAGGAATCCCGATAGCGGTTTACTACAGATTCTGGTTAAATAATGAGGCCTCGGAGGTATCTCCGGGGCCTCTTCTGTTTGGCGGCACACACCCATGAATCAGATTTTTCTCCCAGCTCGCATCGGCCCCTGTTCCGCTTCGCGACGCGGATTTCTGTCAGCCTCGCTCGGCGGTCTGGCTGCTGCCGGACTCGGGCCGACAATCGGATTTTCCGCCGACGAAAACGCTGAGCTCAATCAGAAGCTGGACGCATCCATTCGTCGCGCGCTGTCATGGCTGGCATCGGAACAGCAGGCCTCCGGTGCCTGGACAACCAGCGACTTTGGAGATTCCACCGCGACTACCGCGCTGGCGATCATGTCGTTTCTGGCAGGCGGACATGTTCCGGAGGAAGGTCCGTATGGTCATCACATGACGCGCGGAGTCGGCTGGCTATTGTCTCAGCAGCATCAGAATGGACTGCTTGTGGGCAAGGAACGCAGCCACGGGCCAATGTACAGTCACGGCATCGCAACGCTCATGCTGGCCGAAATCGCAGGCATGGTTGATCCGACTCAATCTGAAAAGTGCCGAGAAGCCCTGCAGAAAGCCATCAAGCTGATTGTCGATGCTCAGAATCATCCGAAGTCTTCTGCCGAGCACGACGGCGGCTGGCGTTATCAGCCCACCAGCGGTGACTCGGACCTGAGCGTCACGGCGTGGCAATTGCTGGCTCTGCGAGCCGCCAAAGATATTGGCTGCGATGTCCCGGCGGAGAACATCGACCGAGCGATCGCCTACATTCGACGACTGCATGTCAAACACGACGGAGGCTTTGGTTATATGGTTGGTCACGGCAGTTCCGTGACTCGATCCGGAACCGGCATTGTGGCGCTGGAAGTCTGCGGCGAACATCGAACTGAAGAAACCCTGGCGGCGGCGAACCTGATTCTGTCGCGGCCACTCGCGAAGGGCGAGCAGTATTTTTATTACGGCGCGTATTATTGCACGGTTGGCATGTTCAAAGTCGGCGGCGACGAATGGCGTCAGTCACGTGAAGCACTCTATCGCACAATCCTTGACCTGCAGAATCCCGCCGGTTACTGGAACCCCGAAGATGGCACTGAACGCCAGGCTGGAAAAGTGTATTCGACTTCGTTGTCTGTGCTCGCCCTGGCGATTGAATATGGTTACCTGCCGATCTACCAGCGTTAAGAACTCAAATGCCCATCGAACCATTCCGCACAACGTCGCATGAACTGCTGGACCAGTTGGAGCCTGTTTCCGGTTCGCCATTTGTCTGTCCGGGAAATTCCGCTGCCGTTTCGCGTGCAATTCATCTGGCTCGACTGAATGCCGCATGGCCAGGCTGCGATCAGTGCGAATGGCGATTCGATTCAGAAGGGCTGGCCGAACGCACGGTGCTCGAAACCGAACGCATTCGCAGTCAGCGGATTGATGGAATTCGGCGAACAGAGTTTGGCATCCGAGGCCAGTACATTAACGATCTGGATCGCCAGACTGCTGCCGATCTGACTCGAATCTTCAGTGCCTGTCTGCACGAGCAATCCGCGCAGCACGATGTTGACGCCAAGGCCAGGCGATTGCCGCGTGAGACTCGGTTGGGAAAAACCGGTGTGACGGAGCCGGAGACATCGACCGCAGAATTTCTGGCCGTCGCACCTGTGATTGTTGGTTACGACGGACGCAGTGCGTCGGTTGATCTGGCGATCGGTGTGGTCGCGACCAGCCGCGAATTCGGGATGCCGGTGCTGGACATCGGTCGCTGCACCGCTGCTTCGATTCAGGAAGCGGCCCGTAGTTTTCACGAGAGCTGCGGCGCGATTCTGGTGACAGGTGCAGGAACGCCGAACGCCTGGGCTGGAATGGACGTTTTCGATCGCCATGGCGATGCTGTCCCGGTCGTCTGGAAAGATTTTCATGTGCAGTTGGAACACATCAGCTCCGACGCCGCAACATTTCTGAAACTCCGACTTCCCGAGGCCGCAGTCCGCAGGCGCTGGGCTCGGCGTTTGACTCGGCATTCAGGCTCTCATGACGTCGTGAATTTCGAAGATCGCTATCGGGACTGGCTGCTGCAATGGTATCCAAAGCAGTCCGGGCTGCGGATTCTGGTCCGAACCGACGACGTTTTACTGCAGCAACGTCTGGCCTGGATCTCGCAGACCACAGGTCTGGAAATCATCTGTCGCGGCACTCATGATTTGGCCGTCACGCCGCACGTCGCACTCACCATGACGATCCCTGAAGACGATCGTCAGTTTCATGTGCTCAATGCCTACGCACAACCCGTGAATTCTGAACGCCTGGCCCTGGCCTTGAATCGCGCGATGCACACACAGTCCTCCCATATCACGGCTCACGCCGATGCTGCCTCCGACCGATTCTGGCTCACCGACGCCGCCAGAACCGGAACTCGAAATTCGACTGAATCCATCCACGATGCTCTCGTGACTCTGGGACTGATCGCTCGACTGACAGAAAGTAAACGGCTGACCGGCGATTTATAGGCCGCATGCATCGCTTCTCACATGTCGCCACACTGTCAACAGTTCGACCAACTGAATCAGGTCAACTTGCCTGGTTCCATGCAGTCTATAAGACACGCACAGGCCAACCGGCCATGCCATTCGGCGTCGTGGGTCTTTCAAAAAGGCATTCCATCACGTCATTCCGTCGTTTCACCGCCCGATTTTGTAGCTTGTGCCGGCAACAGATGAGCGGATGCATATGAGAGAAACCTAACACTTCCGTCGCAATAGAGAAAATTACCGCCTCCAGGATGCAGACTCCAGAAATGCAGTGTATCGCATTGCGTCGAGATGAGTCCTGCCGTGAATGCGGATGTCGAAGGGCAGCCAATCCCGGATAACCGAGAACTGGGCTCGGCGACTCTCTCCTGGACACCCATGTGCATGTCCGCATTGCCGCTCCCGTCTTGCCCTGATCCGGTGTACCACCAACCGAAATTAAAATCCGGACTTGGTGGTCGTTCACCGACCAGCAGGGTATTACTGCTGCCGTCTGTAATGTCTCGGAACCGTGTCTGCGCGTCGAAATAAAGAACTCCCTCGGTGTCTCGGAAATCAATTCCAGAAACGCCGATGTAGCTGGTCAAACCCGCATAGGCACCATTCAGAGAAGTCGCCGACTGGGCATTCTCAACGCGAGAGTCGTCAGGACAACCGAACGCGCGCACTGGTTTTCCGAGTCCGGTATGCGGTGGATTTAGATATGGCAACCGGCGAATATCGAACGCTGCCATGGCCTTGTCGTACAGAGGCGACTGTTCGACGTAGGGCAGGATCGCGGTCAACCAACTCATTTCGGGACGGGTTGGCTCGCTGCGGAAGCTGGTCTTTCCAGCTGGAAACTTTTGGTACGTCGATTCAAAATTATGGATCGCCAGACCAATTTGATGGAGTTTGTTTGTGCATTCGATCCGGCGAGCCGATTCACGGGCCTGCTGTACAGCTGGCACCAATAGTGCCATTATGACTCCAATGATCCCGATGACTACGACTAGTTCGATGATTGTGAATCCACCTCGCGGACCTTTTCGGTTGGCTCGTTTCATTGCAGACTCCAACAGGGATACATACCTGATTCGCTAGGCTTGGCTTTGCCGGAATCGGTACACCAACCAAATTGTGGCGACGATCGCCATACCAACAACAACGGTTACCCAGGGTGAGGTCGAATTAGTGACACCGGTCGGCTCTGGGAGGCCATAATGACTAAGGAAGCAGAGCTGCGTATCAATCGCACGATTCACGCTGATGAATTTGTACTTGTTACTGTCGACAGGAGCGCGGTCTGCTGAGTAATAACCGTCGGTCCAGATTTCACACATTTCAGGCAAATCTTCGCCCGCTGACTCGAACCCGGTCGTATTGCAAAATGACACTTCCCTGTCATCCACAGATTTGAAGTCGATTCGCACAGGCAATCTCGACCCATGAGACTGAAAATACAGCCGAATGGATCCTGGTTTCAATTCGCGAGTTCTGTTGTCTAAAAATATCATTGTGCCTTCAATGACAATGTTCTCACCGTCTCGGAATTCGCGCAACGACGGCGCACGATCACCCGCCCGAAACGCATCGGGGATTCCTCCGGGGTTCAAGATCTTGCTGGCAAAGTAGTCTGCGCCGCGCATGTCATCGCAAAATTCCTGAAAAGTACTATCGCCAGCGAGCCGCAGCTTTTGAATCACCCATTCGGATCCATCCAAGCGCTCAATCTCCGCCGCGTATTTCGGATTGATGATGCGTACTGATTCGTGGGCGGACTTTTGAGCTTCCCAGTGAACATCGGAGACAAAGTAGTTTCCGGCTGATCGCACCGTTCGATTCACGACATTTGCCGAGTTCGTCGTGCTGCATTCGAATTCCCATGACGAAAGCTCTTCTCCCCAGTCCAACCACTGGTTTACGACGTTCGGCAAGGGATCACTCGCGGCGAGACAGTTTGGCAAGATTGCAGCTCCTGCAAGCAAGAGCAAGCCAATAGTTCTATGACTCATGATATTATCCGTCCAGATCACGCCCCAGCCATAAAAAATCGTATGCCGAGCACGCTTGCCCCCGTTCGTCCACTGAACAGGCATTACGATACTGTTGCATTGACATGATGGCGACGAATGTGGTGTATGTCGCCATCACGTCTTTGCTGGAACCGGTTGGATTGAATTCAAGATGCAACACATCCACACTTTGTATCGTCGTTAGCGTTTCGCTGGCAGGAACACCCTGTCGTTCCTGGAACTGGCGCGCAAGGTTCCGGAGCCGAATTACAAGTCGCGGGCGTCCCAGGACTTCCGCTACTTCGGCCATTACAAATCGTGTTACCAGTGCAGAGGGCATTGGTTATTTCAGTTTCCTCAAAGTCTGCAAAGACCGAGCTTCCACAAGAAGCGACAGTCATTACGGCTGCCAAGACACCAAAAGCCAACATCGTTCGTGACATCAAACCACTCCTGTACCAAAGAACTTCAAACAGAAATTGTCGCTCAACGCTGAGCAACAAATCGAACACGATTCATTAGTGTCCCGGCGTCTGAAGTGAACACCGGCACGCTCACCAAGCCATTTCTTGTTCCCGTTGCAAATTTTGAATGGATTTCCAAGGTCGCGGTTTCGCCTGGCTCAATCTCAATGGGCAATGCCGTTGAACACTTCCCACTACAGCCCGAGCTGAATCCGATGATTCGTACAGATGCGCGGCCCCGATTATGGAAAGGCAATTGCACAACAAACATTCGCGACGCATCGTCTATGGACTGAACGGTCAGTGGACTAATCGGAACTTGCAACGTCCGCGTGCCATTTGCTTCGCCAAGACCGGCAATCGTCAAAGCCGCGACAGTGGCCAGACCGACCAAGAGAAACGCGGCTGCACCAGCCAACGCATTTTTCATTTGGTTGATGGAGTTAGCGAATGACGAATCCTCTGCGGGTCGGCGAAATCCAATCCACCAAAACGAAGCACAGAATGCCAAGACGACACCATCCATAATTGCCGTGGTACGTGCGTTTGAACGGACTACACCAAAGCAACCACAGTCGCTCAACCCCGTAACGGATTTCTCAAGTGCAACAGCAAACAAACACAAAAATAAAACCGCCGCAAGTGCCCAACTGAGTCGTTGATCGCTGTGCCTTAACATCGCCGCAGCAACAAATGCCTGCGCACATATGGCTACAAACACCAGTGGGACCGGACCCCAAATTCCAAAGTAATATGCATCTGGTACTGTTGCCTGCAATTTCAGGAGTACCGCAAGCAACAGAAAACCGCCGAAAGTACAACCCAAAAATTGGCGCAGCTTCCCAATTGCAGCGTGTGGAAACAAATGTGGTGATGCCGTGGATTGAAGTCGTGCGTCATCAACCAAGTTGGGTTGGGTTGGGGAGACCGCGAAGTTCGAATGCTGAGTCGGCATGTTAACCCTCCATCATCAGTGCTTGACGGTGGTCTGCGCAGTCTGCAAGCGTATACATAGTCGGGGTGAAGTTGCAACCCTCCAGGGAAAGAAATCGCAAAGTCGCAGCCAGACGCCCGGTCGGGCGCGCCGCGAAATGTATAATGCTGCGACCGCCGAAGAATCGGCGGTGATCCAAACGTGCGTGTTTTTGCTGCCCTTCCCGCCCAGTTGCAGGAAGCCAGGCTTCCGCTCACAATGCAGTGTCACGGACGCCATTTCGAGTTTTCCGGATTCGCACATGCCCACAGCGTATCGACTGCCCGCCCTCGTACTTTCCGCTCTGTTTTGTGTAGGCTGCGTGGAACAGGCAGACGTGAAGCCGGCGTCGGATGGGATGGTCAGCGTCAAGCTGGCACTGAACTGGTATCCGGAAGTGGAACATGGCGGGTTCATCGCGGCGGAGACGCTGGGACTTTACGACGCGGAAAAACTGGACGTGGAACTCGTGCCCGGCGGCCCCGGTGCGCCGCAACTGGTGATCAGCGAACTGGTTGCAGAACGGATTCTGTTTGCCGTCTCCGATGCTGACAACGTCGTGAAGGCTCGGGCGTCCGGATATCCGATCGTCGCTGTGCTGGCACCGCTGCAGGATTCGCCTCGGTGTATCATGGTGCATCAGGCTTCAGGCTTCAAAACGCTGGAAGATCTCGCCGACATCGAACTGGCGATCAGCGAAACGCGTCCCTTTGCGTTGTGGATGAAGAAGAAGTTGCCTTTAAAGAATGTAAGGTTGATTCCTTTCGGCGGCAGTGTGGGGGAATTCCTGCTGAAGAAAGAATTTGCACAGCAGGCGTTCGTCTTCAGCGAGCCATTCACCGCGAAAGAACAGGGCAGTGACCCCCAGACGATGATGGTGTCTGACATCGGATTCAATCCCTACGCGAGCTTACTCGTCACAACCGAAAAAACGATTCGTGAGCAGCCAGAGCTTGTCCGGTCGCTCGTTTTCGCGAGCGTAGCAGGCTGGGGAAAGTATCTCGCTGATCCGAGTGCCGGCAATGCGGCGATCTATGCCATGAGCAGGAACATGAGCCCGGCCGCTCTGGATTTCGGGGCGTCCGCTATGGCCCCACTTTGTAAAGTCCGCGACAACGAACCGCTCTGCAACATGACGCTGGAACGCTGGAAAACACTAGTGAGTCAGATCGAAGAAGTTGAAGACATCAAACAGGGCAGCGTGAAGCCGGAGGAGTGTTTTACGACAGAGTTTCTGTCACCGGCGAAAATTGCCGAATGACGGCACCTTTCGTGCTACATAGAACGCCCGATCCAGATTCACGTTCGGCAGGAATTGCACGAAACAGCGAAAAAGAAATGTGAGCAGGCGAGCTTCATCGCGATTCGGCGCAAAAAGACTCAAAGCCTCCCTTCACTCTGCGTTTCTGTCAGTGGTAATCTGCCCGGACAGCGGACTGTCGCGAGACGGCTTTCCGCTGCAAGACAGTTTCACGCCACCGTCCGGTGACGTGAGTTCCTGTATCCGATGAAAGACAAGAGTGCTGTCCTGCTGACGAGCGTTGTGAAATGGCCATGGATCAGGTTTGACTGAAACCCGGCTGTCACAATTCACTTCATTCAGCGGAAAGTTTTGTCAGGGAAGATAACCATGAGCAGGATTCCTGTTCGATCGTTCGTGCTGTTGATGCTGGCTGCGTTGCCGATGTCCAGCGGCTGTTGCTGCTTCTCGGACTGTGGCGACGGCGATCTGGTGAATGCGCAAATGCAGGCTCGCGAACTGTACGCAGAAAACCAGCGTTTGCTGGCCGCATACGACGAAGCCAATCAGATGATGGCCGGTGCGGACCAGGAACGTCAGTCGCTCCTGGCGCAGGTTGCGACAGCCGACGAACGACTTAACAACCTGATGGCCGAACGTGATCAGCTCACAGACCGTTACGCCAAAGCCTTGTCTGACGATTCTGTGCTGGTCGGTGGCAGTGCAGATTCCGCATTGGAAGCGGCTGGATTTGAATACGACCCGGCCACAGGTCTGCACAAGTTCCACAGCGACATTCTGTTTGATCTGGGCAGTGACACAATTCGTTCTGAAGCAGGTCCAATCCTGAAAGAGTTTGCGTCGAATACCATCTCCGGTGCGGCCAGCGGCATGCGGATTCTGATTGTCGGTCATACCGATGATCAAAACATCGCTCGTCCTGAGACCGCTGCGAAACATCCGACAAACTGGCACCTGTCCACCGACCGGGCCGACGCCGTGATTCTGCAACTGCAGAAACAGGGGGTTGATGCCGAACGGATTGCCGCGATGGGGTATAGTGAATTCCATCCGCTGGAATCGTCCGTGACAGAAACGGCCCGCCAGCGCAATCGACGCGTCGAACTGTTTGTCGTTCCGAATGATCCCAGCCTCGCGAAATGGGATCCACTGAAGGCCACTCGCTGAAACAGTGACGTGATGCACCTCAAAGGCACTGCCTGATGAATTCCAAAACTCCTGCGCTGCCGGAACCTCTGGACGTGATCGCCGTCGGGGCTCATCCGGATGATGTTGAGATTGGCTGCGGCGGAACGCTGGCCAGAATGGTTCAGCAGGGTTTTCGCGTCGGCATCGTAGACCTGACCGATGGCGAACCCACACCGCTCAGCCACGGTCCGGAAGTCCGACTTCAGGAAGCCCGGGAAGCCGCCCGAATTCTGGGAATTGAGGTCCGCGAGACACTCACACTGCCCAACCGACGACTTTTCGATAATTTCGAAGCCCGCGTCGAGCTTGCCAAGGTGTTTCGTCGCTATCGTCCGCGCCTGGTTCTGGGGATTGCCGATCGAACTCCGATGGCGTCGCCCGATCACTGGCAGGCCATGCAGATCACAGACGCCGCCGTCTTCTATTCGCGGCTTTCCAAATGGGATGACGCATTCGACGGCCTTCCGGTGCATCGCATCCAACGGCAGATCTGGTATCCGCTGGGACTGCAGACGCTCAATCATCCGCCGGGAGGTGGTGCGTTTGTGTCAGATATTTCAATGACACTTTCAATGAAGCTGGCTTCCATTCGAGCTTATCAGACTCAGTTTCCGCCTGAAAAAGATCGCGTATTCCGACTGGTCGAAGGCCAGGGGCGGATGCTGGGTGCGTCGGCAGGATTCGATGCAGGCGAATTGCTGATCTCCGCCACGACACTCGGTTTGACAAACGTTTTCGAGGCGATGTGCCATGGGACAACGTTGTAAACGGACAACTCTATCCCTGTATTGTCGTCGGGAAACAGAGAAATTGCCTGCACTGTTGCGTTTGTGGGCAGATCCCGGAACAATCTGCCATGGGGCTTTAAAAAAGGGTTCAGGAACCAATCGCCAAAAGGCCCAGAGGGTGCTCTACACTATTGGTTCCTGACCCCTTTTTTAAAGTCGCCGATCTGCAGCGAGCCTCGTTATCGCCCTCCACATGAACTCTGGAAATGTCAATGGTTGCGTTCCGAATCGGTCACGTCAGCATCACCGGTAACTATCGGGAAAACAACGAAGACAGTTGTTTGGTCGATGGCAAGCAGCGTTTCGCCATCGTCGCCGACGGCATGGGCGGACAGAGTGCAGGTGAACGTGCGAGTGCGCTGGCGATTGAACTCATCCCGCGCTGGCTGGAAAAACTGCTGGATTTCGAACATGCGAACTCAAAAGCCGTCAACGACGCTCTGGAAAAATCCATCGCCCAGGCGAATTCGGAGATCATCGCGCTCAGCGAACTGGATCCCGGCATGCGGAATATGGGCACGACCGTCGTGATGATGGCTCGCGTCGGAGAACGGTTTTACTTCATCGGAGTCGGCGACAGTCGCGCGTATGAATTGCGCGGCAGCAAGTTCAGACAGTTGACGGTTGATCACTCACTGACTCAGGCTCTCATGGATGCCGGCACAATTTCCGCAGAAGAAGCGAAAACGCATCGCTATCGCAATGTGCTGTACAAGTACCTTGGCAGCCGCGATGGCGCAACTGGCGGCATCGCAATTGAAGTCACTCCGAAATCCGGCGATCGATTTCTGCTCTGCAGCGACGGCCTGACCGACGGCCTGAAAGACAGCGAGATTGCTGAACTGATGACGTCGCACGATGATCCTCAGAAGCTGTCCGAAATCCTCGTCGATGCGGCACTGGAAGGCGGCTCCCGCGACAATATCACCGCGCTGGTCGTGATCTGCGACTAGTGCCCTGTCAATGCTTGATTTTGGGGTAGGCCGGACC
>JAYSPO010000211.1:0-4636 GCA_043722015.1 Candidatus Kuenenia sp.
CCACGGAAAGGCAGATACCTCCACATGCCATCCTTCTCCATTTTGCCGGTCCGCCGGGTCGGGTCAAGGATGAATTGATACCACTTTCTGGCATGCTCAAACTGTTGGTTGCCGTTCAGGGCGTCGGCGATGAGAAAGGGGATGTGAAAGAAGATTTCACGATAGTAGATCGCATAAGGTTCGCCGAGACTGAACAAAGGCTGATCTTTAGGTGTAATGTCCTTGCCGGGTAACTGAAGTCTGTCCTGAAAGGTCGTCCGGCGCTCATCTGTCTTCTCAGGCGCTGCCGGACCCGTCACACTCCCGTGCGATCTCATTAAAAACTCGTCGCGGTCGGTCGAGATCAAACTGATGAAGTGCTGGACCATCTGTTCGGAGCCAAGAATTCTCAGAGCCGGCGAGTGTTGTTTGAGATCCGTTGTTACTGCCGTGTCGTTGAAGTCTTGCAAGCCCTCGAGGGCCCACTTTGAAGGCTGAAGCCTGATCGACCAGTCTACTTTTACCTCTTGAGGTTTTGTCGTCTGGTCGCCTGGTCGCACGGGTAGATTTAGCGTCACTTCGAGATTTCTCGCCGGCGTGCCAAATGGAACCACGAAAGGTTTATCCGCACTAAACTCAGGCGGGCTCTCCGGCTTTGCGGTTTTCCCGTCGTAAGCCACCTCGAGCGTTTTGAGGGTTTGCGGCTGAAGCCATCTGCCGCTCATTTTTTGATATGAGTATGTGACCGTGGCCTTTGTCGCCCGTCGCCGGTGACATCCACCATCTGCCGTTGAGGATGAAACAGCTCGGTGGGTGTCGCGGCAATGCTGCAATACGGCTCCCAACTGCCGTCGCAGCGTGATTCGTAGTAGCCGTGTCTGGTTGGTGTCGTAACCACCAGGTCCAGTTTGCCATCGCCATCGATATCCGTGAGCGAATAATCCGCGTTTTGCAGGTTACGCTCGATCGGGAACTGGTTTGGGACAAGGCTGGGGGCAAATTCGCCGTTTCCTTGCGGTCGCCAATACAGTACGGCGTCGCCATCGGTATAGAGGATGCCTGGAATTCCCTCGCCATGCAGATCCACCATCTGATGGTTGCTGCTTTCAAGGAAGCCGGGGATACCATTCAACGTGCCAGCAGACGATTGAAGTCTCAGAGGCTTGAATTCCTTCGCGGTCGGCTCGGATCCTGTGTAGGAAAACTCCAGCGGCGGCATTGTCTTTGCCACACCATCTCGATAGCCGACATGTGTGACGGATTGGAGAAAGGTTATCGTCGGCTGCTGTTCGTAATCAAATTGCGTCGCGCTGACCAGAAATGGATTGCCATCGTTCAGGTGCTCGAACCGATGGAACATCAGAATCCGGTGGCAGAGGCGGTGCGTGCGAATCTCGAAGCCGGACTTGTAGGACGAAAAGGAGTCCTGGCGGCAGGTCCAGGTCGATGCTTCCGATGGTGTGTATTGCGGCATCGGCTCAAGCTCAGGCTCGCGATAGTCGAAGACGACTTCGAAAAGCCATGCGATTTCGGGGAATGTGGTCTTCCCCTGGTCCGCCTGACGCTCCACAGTTTTCAGCGGATGCTCGTTTCCGTATTTGATCCGTTCCAGGTACTTGTTGGCCGTATGGTGCGGTTGTGTTCGCCTGGTTTTCCTGCCACGCCGTCCGCGTTCTCGGATTTGTATTCATAGACAACGAGATTCCCTTTGGCATCGAACGTCTCCTGCAGCAGCCACTGATAGACGTGGTCCGGATTGTCAGGGTCACATATTCTCGCTTCGGGATCCCGGCCGTAGATGCTGGTGACATTGTCCCCGGTCACCACTCGCCAATGTGAGTTCGCACTCGTCTTGTCGCGCCAGTGTTCGATCCTGGCAAAGAGCCCCTCGGTCCGCGGGCGATAGCGCATGACGGAGTAGTTGAGATTGGCAGCGGCGAGATCTGTCCTGCGGATCGGCACCAGATCCTCGGCGTTCGACAGCAGGAACGTATCCGAGTCGTCGTACCTGGGAATGCCCTTCGACGTCTTGCGGGCGATGTTAGGGATCGACAGCGCGAAGCCCAGACCAAAGACACCATTGCCCGCCCCGGAACTGTAATCCACGCTCAGTCGAGGCTTGAAGCCTCGGCAGGGGGAAGTATGTACCGGAATACTCAGCCCGGCTGTTCCGGTGAATTCCTGGGGTTGGAAGGACTCTCCAATACCGCGAATCGCGCCGCCACCTTTCGGCAGCGACGGGGGGGAATGGAGCAGGTTCATGGCTGTCACCGAGCTTTCACGATTACGTTGGTCATAAGCATATGAAAAAGGGCCACAGTCAAGAGTTCGCTCGTTTGGTTTTCTTTTTAAAATCTGCAGAAAGTTTTCTGTCGATGATTCCGCAAGTGCTAATGCCTCCTCAGCAATTGCCTGCGTCACTCTGGACAGAAATCCAGCATTTCAGGAGTTTCCGCGAGGTCAGATTGACATCGAAGGTGGCAGGTCTACCATTCAGGTTATGAAAACTCGAATTCTGACGGCATTGCCGGTCTACAACGAAGTGTCCCACGTGGCGGGTGTGCTGCATGAATTGCTGCAGCATGTCGATGACATCCTTGTCGTTGATGATGGCTCGACGGACGGCACGAGCGAGGTCCTGAAGCAGTTTCCTGCGGTTGCAGTGAAACAACATTCGCCGAATCTCGGTTACGGGGCGGCTCTGAGCACCGCTTTTGACTATGCGCTGCAGCACGGATTCGACGTCCTGGTGACAATGGATTGTGACGGACAGCATCAGCCGCAGTATGTGCGTGAGATTGCCAGCATGATTGATGTCACGGCGGAATCTCCGCTTGATATGGTCTCCGGCTCGCGTTATCTAAGAGATTTTAAGAGTGACACTGCGGCGCCCGCAGAGCGTCGCCAGATTAATGCACGGATTACAGCTTGTCTGCATGAACAGCTTGGCCTGTCGATTACGGATGCTTTTTGCGGTTTCAAGGCGTACCGCGTGTCTTCATTGGCAAAGCTCGATATCACAGACAAAGGTTATGCGATGCCGCTGCAGCTGTGGGTGCAGGCCGCAGACCTCGGCTGGAATATTCGCGAGTTTGCCGTGCCTCGGATTTATCTGGACGAAACACGGTCGTTCGGCGGTTCGCTGGACGATGCCAGTGTGCGACTGGCACATTACCGTTCTGTTCTCAACGCGGAATTGGAGCGACGCGGTATGGTTCAGCGTTTCACATCCGACTGCGGCGCTGCGTCGGCTCGGTAAACACTATGGCTTCTCCAGTTGATCCGGCTGCATTGATGCAGGTCGCCCTGCAACACGCTCGACACGGGGAAGGGCACGTGGAACCTAATCCGATGGTCGGCGCGGTGGTGGGATCACGGGATGGGGAGGTCATTTCAACAGGGTATCACCAACGATTTGGTGACCCTCACGCAGAGATCAATGCGATCAAGACGGCAGGCTCGGCTACGGTTGGCAACGATCTGTATGTGACTCTTGAACCCTGCAGTCATTTCGGAAAAACGCCGCCCTGTGCGGATGCGGTGATCAAGGCTGGATTTCGTCGCGTGTTTGTCGGTTGCCAGGATCCGGCACCGCATGTGGCTGGTCAGGGGATTCAACGTTTACGCGATGCGGGCCTGGAGGTCACGGTTGGCGTCTGTGAAACCGAATCCCGGCGCCTGATCGCACCATTTCAAATGCTGATGGTGCAGCGTCGGCCCTGGGTTCACGCCAAATGGGCAATGACGCTCGACGGGCGCATTGCGTCACGGACCGGGCATTCAAAGTGGATCAGCAGCGATGCGTCCCGAGCCCTCGTGCACCAACTGCGAGGTCGGATGGATGCCATCATTACCGGAGCTGGCACAGTTCGGTCCGATGATCCGCTGTTGACGGCCAGAGCCGCAGGGGCTCGCAGGCCACTGAGAGTCGTCATCGACGCAGATGGATCATCGCTGCACGCCGACACAAATCTGGCCAAATCGCTTGCACAAGCTCCGGTTCTGGTCTGTGTCGGCGATGACATTGCGGTCGAGGAAGTTGGACGGCTCAAATCCCTCGGAGTTGAATTAATGGCATGTGCTGTCAGCGAACCGGGACGGATCGATCTGCGTCAGGTCATGGCCGAGCTTGGACGTCGCGGCTGCACGAATGTGCTTACGGAGGCGGGCTCGGGAATTCTCGGAAGTTTGTTTGACTCGTCATTGATCGACGAAGTTCATATCTTCATCGCTCCGCGACTCATCGGCGGAACTTCGGCTCGTGGCCCAATCGGCGGTCTGGGTCGCGAATCAATCCCGGCAATCCCCAACGTGAAGCAGATTCGCCATACTTCGATCGGCGATGACCTGCTGATCGAAGGTGATGTCTGCCGGGAGTGATCATGAGTCAGCAAACTTCAATCGACCACGAAAACCAGCCATCCATGAATATTACGACTGCTTCGCTTTCAGGCGTCTCCAACAAGTCAATTACGCTGCGCTATGACGTTCGGGAACAGGATCTGACGACGGTGCGTGAGATTGTGGAGTCTACGGGTTTCTTCTATCCGCCCGAGGTCGATGTTGCGGTTGAGCTTGTTGAAGAACGACTCCGCAAGGGTGAAGCGTCTGGTTATTTCTTTGCCT
This sequence comes from Candidatus Kuenenia sp., assembly GCA_043722015.1. GTDB lineage: Bacteria > Planctomycetota > Planctomycetia > Planctomycetales > Planctomycetaceae > SXXK01. The sequence continues at coordinate 4,606 of JAYSPO010000211.1, forward strand.
TTGCTGAACTTGACGGGCGCACGGTCGGCTA
>JAYSPO010000212.1:0-2285 GCA_043722015.1 Candidatus Kuenenia sp.
AAGTCTTGAGTGATGCGGTGCTCGGACAGTTCAGTTTTCAAAAGCTAGCGATGTATGACGACTACGGCCGGCACGCGACCGAGATCGCCGAGCATGAACACTGTCGCCGGATTGCGGGTGATGATTCGACTCCGCCTTCGTTCGCCGTGACGATTCCATCGCCCGCGAGATTCGATGCGCAGGTCCATCCCTCGAAGCTGCATACCATCCTGCCGTGCGATTCCAGCCAATTCGAAGCGATTCTCGCGATCAAGGCTGGAGCCAGTCTTGTCCTCGACGGTCCGCCGGGAACAGGCAAGAGTCAGACGATTGCCAACGTCATTGCCGAATGTCTGGCTGACGGGAAGACCGTCCTGTTTGTCAGCGAGAAAGCCGCAGCATTGGAAGTCGTCAAACAACGGCTCGACGATCGGAACTTGGGCGACTTCGCGTTGAACTGTCACAGCCACAAGGCCAGCAAGAAGGAAATTGTCACCGAACTGGGGCGATGTCTGAATCTGCCCTGCGAAGAATACGCCAGCCGCGATGGAGACCTTGAGCGACTTTATCGGCAACGCTGCGCTCTCAACACCTTCCAACCACACCAGAGGTTTTCGGGGAATTAGCACGTCAAACGTTGCTGCTGGATCGAGCAAGGCCACTTCGCCAACAACTTGATTGCACTGACAGAATCAGATGCGTCGTTTGACGGGGCCCGACAGCGGCGATACTGTCGAAACACGAACCTGCGAAGGGAGTTTCCAATGAATCACTCCAAAATCTATGTGCAATACCGTGACGGCAGCAAACCGAAGGGGATGCGCGTCGTGTTGTCGTTCAGCAGTGGTGGCGTGACGAAACCCGCGTACACCGATGCGTATGGAGTGGCTATTGTCGAACACGCGAGCACCGGACGCGCGGACGTGATCGTTTCTGGACAGACTCGAACCTCGTTTCATGCGCCGGGGGAAACGACGGCGTTTGTTTCCTGATGCTGCATAGCCGGGGCGGCTTTAGTCGTTTCGCTAACAGACCAGACTGTACTGAATGGTGTTTCGGTGTGTGGACCGTCCACCGTCTTATCATCCCCGTGATTTTGGAGAGCTCGATGCCCTACTCAGCAGAGATCAGCCGCGTGAACCCGTCGTGCTTCTTGTTTCTGATCGACCAGTCCGGTTCGATGTCCGATCCATTCGGCGGGCAGCCCGGTAAAAAGAAGTCTGAAGGTGTCGCCGATGCGATCAATCGGCTGCTTCAGAATCTGGTCATCAAGTGTGCCAAGTCCGAAGGCGTGCGTGACTATTACCATGTGGGCGTCATCGGCTACGGCAGCCAAGTTGCCCCGGCGTTGGGGGGAGCGCTTGCCGGTCGTGACCTTGTTCCCATCAGTGAGATCGCAGACAAGCCGTTGCGCATTGAGCAGCGAGTCAAGAAGGTTGACGATGGTGCTGGTGGATTGGCCGATCAAACGATCAAGTTTCCAGTTTGGTTTGAACCGGTTGCGGGTGGCGGAACACCTATGCGTGAGGCGTTAGAACTGGCAAGGCAGACGATAAGCGATTTCACCTCGCGTTATCCGAATTGCTATCCACCCATCGTCATCAACATCACTGATGGTGCAGCTAATGAAGACCCCGAATCAGCCTCGGCAGCGCTGAGATCATTGGCTTCCACGGACGGTCCGGTGTTGCTCTTCAACGCTCATGTGTCTGAGCGGCCGGATCGGCCAATTGAGTTTCCGAGCAGCGAAAGCCAACTGCCCGATGACTACGCCCGCCTCTTGTTTCGCATGTCCAGCACACTGCCGGCGCCGATGCTGGAGACCGCTCGGCGCGAGGAGCTTCTGGTCGCCGACGACGCTCGCGGCTTTGTGTTCAACGCCGATCTCGTCGCCGTCATTCGGTTTCTGGACATCGGCACGAAAGTCGCGCAGAACCTGCGATAAGGACGCGAGCACATCGTGGATTCAAAAACGTTTTGGTTACCGAAACACGGTAACGAACTGGATGAATATGAAGACGCGTTCGCGATTGATGCGACTCAGGGTCGATTTGCAATCGCCGACGGTGCGACCGAAAGTTCGTTCGCCAATACTTGGGCCAAGTTGTTGGTTGATCGCTACATCGAGTCACCTATTCACGGGCAGCAACATTGGCAGGATTGGCTTCCGCCGTTGCAGCAGCGCTGGGTAGATGAAGTCGGGCATCGACCGTTGCCGTGGTATGCCGAAAGCAAAGTTGAGCAGGGCGCGTTTGCAACATTCTTGGGTTTACTGGTGGAACCAGAGGGCGACCAATATCGCTGGT
>JAYSPO010000213.1:0-3456 GCA_043722015.1 Candidatus Kuenenia sp.
TGCGACGTTTTAGAAGCGAAAACGTTCGGGGCAAAAAAATGCATGGGCAAAAAATAGCAGCCATTTTTTTGCCCAACATTTTTTTGCCCATAATGTTGACGCCAGACGATACATCTTAGCCCGGCGGCGGATCGTTGTTTAAAAAGGCGTTAGGAACCAATCGTGCGGAGCACCTTTGAGCCATTTGGCGATTGGTTCCGGCTCCCTTTTTATGAAGCCATTATCGCACAGATCGTCGTTGTTGCCGATAGTACTTCAGACCCGGCAGAAAAAACGTCAATGCGGACATCACACCGAACAGAGACACGCTGAAATCGGGCAAACCGCCGTGCAAACTGCTGTGTTCTATCGCTGCCATGACCAGCGCGGTGGCAAACATCATCACCGACTGAATGTAAAAACTTCCCGACAAAATCCCGGCTTTTGCAAGGAATACCATCCCGGCGATGGCTCCCAGTACCGGCGAGAATTCCAGCACGGGACGGTCCATGATCGATTCCACCCAGAACAGCATTGACGACGCGATCATACTTCCGCCCCAGATGTGAGCGATCTGGCGTTCAACGGCCGTGATCGGACCTGCGCGATGTCGCAAGTTCCAGAAAATCGCCGCCCAGAGTCCCAATCCCACTACCCACAGACCGACAAATGGCCACCGTTCCTTCACTCCCTGAAACTGCATCAGGTTAGTGATTAAGCACAGCAGCAGCACGACCAGACTGTGCCACATCCAGAGCAAACCCCAGTTCTGCAGAATCGCCGCATGATGCGATTCGCGAAACAGCCGCGTCATCACCTGCGCGATCGTCGAAGAGCGAGCGCTCACGGGTTCGTTATTCAGCCAGGCTCGCAGATCCGCCGCCAGCGCAGCGGCAGAAGAATATCGCAGATCCTGCGGCTTCTGCAGACATTTCATCACCACCATTTCCAGATCCGAATCGACCGCACGATTCAGCATGCGGATATTCGGCGGATCCTGTTCGATCACCATCAGCACGGTGTCCAGTGGCGAAGCCGCCTGAAACGGCGGTCGACCGGTAAGCATCGCAAAGAGCACCGCTCCCAGGCTGTAGATATCGGTGGCGACATCGATCGAATCTGTCTGACCAGCCGCCTGTTCCGGCGACATCCATGCCGGCGTTCCGAGGATCGCACCGCTCTGCGTGAGATTCGCAATGTCGGAACCCATGCCACCGGACGCCATCGATTCTTCTTCCACGTTGACGCGCTTCGCCAAACCAAAATCTGTCACGAACGGCGTGCCGTCAGTGGCGATCAGAATATTGCTGGGCTTGAGGTCTCGATGCAGCACGCCCGCGCGATGCGCGGCACCGATGGCTTCCACAATCGGAATCAGCAACGCCACAGCTTCGCGCGGTTTCATCGGGCCACTCATCAGACGCTGCGACAGCGTCGTGCCCTGAATGAACTGCATGCTGAACCAGGGTTGACCGTTGTGCTCGCCCACTTCGTACACTGGCACGATGTTGGGATGACTGAGCCGCGCAGCAGCCAACGCTTCAGCTCGCAGCCGCGCCAGATCCTGCGACGCTGCAAATGCCGCATTGGGAATCATTTTCAGAGCCACCGTGCGCTGCAGACTGGCCTGAAACGCTCGATACACCACTCCCATCCCGCCCCGGCCAATTTCCTGGCGGAGTTCGTATTCGCCGATCATAGAACCGATCGCCGACCCGGCAGCGATGGAGCCGGACATCCTTGGCGTTTTCGAACCGCCCCCAGTCAGGTGATTGAGATCCGAAGATTGCAGCATTGCAATATCGTCGGCAATCTGGGCCGTTGCAAAAAGTTCGCGAAGATCGCTCGCCAGATCCGGATGCATCCGCACCGCGTCGTTCAGCCTTTTCTGGGCCGACCCGCTTTTTGAATTCTGCATCAATTGATCAAACACCACCGCCAACCGTTCATCGCGATCATTCGTGGTTATGTCAGACATGTTTCAACTTCACGTACCCTGGACATTCATGTCCGAGACTATTTCGGAAAACCTGCCGGCCACGAAGAACTTACGCTTTTCCGACTTATAGCGTCGAGTTGGAATGCTGACCACTGTCCAGATCTTCGCAACAAGGTTGCGCGCACTCGCGTCGAAATCCAGTTCGAAGTGAATTGACAACCGAATTCTCCGGCAATAGCCTTCGGTCTGATTCGCAAGGTGTCATATGAACACCCACTCCGGAGACACCCACTCCGGAGACACCCACTCCGGAGACACCCACATTGTGACCGGAGAGATGAAATGAGCCTGTCTCACTGGATGAGTGCTTTCGTTGAAGGAATCTGCGGCACAGTCGCGGACTATCGTTCTCCGTCATGGCGTCGCCGCCGCGTGCATGCCCCTCGCACGACGGAGTCACTTGAGACTCGTATGTTGCTCTCCTCGACAAACGGGTCTGATGAGCCTGGATCCACGACGTTCATGGGGCCGTTCGTTGTCACAAACGCCGACTCCACGATGCCACTCCAAAGTTCAACATCCACGTCCACACTTGTTGGAAGTGGTGAAGTCGCCGGTGGTGAAGTCGCCGGTAGTGAAGTCGCTGGCGGTGAAGTCGCTGGTAGTGAAGTCGCCGGTGGTGAAGTCGCTGGCGGTGAAGTCTCTGGTGGAGAAGTGTCTGGTGGAGAAGTGTCTGGTGGTGAAGTGTCTGGTGGTGAAGTCGCCGGTGGTGAAGTCGCTGGTGGAGAGGTTGATGGTGGAGAGGTTGATGGTGGAGAGGTTGATGGCGGTGGCGAGATAGGCGGGACTGCAATCCTTGGTGGCGACGTTGATGGGGGCGGCGGTGCAGTGGGCGGTGGTGCAGTGGGCGGTGGTGCAGATGGCGGTGGAGCAGATGGCGGTGGAGCAGATGGCGGCGGAGCAGATGGCGGCGGTGCAGATGGCGGTGGTGCAGATGGCGGTGGTGCAGATGGCGTTGGTGCAGATGGCGGTGGTGCAGTTGGCGGTGGTGCAGATGGCGGTGGTGCAGATGGCGGCGGTGGAATTGGCGGTGGTGGAATTGGTGGTGGAGCAGATGGAGGGGGTGCAGATGGCGGAACCCCACCGCACGGAGATTTCCTTGACGCGATTGATGATCGGATTGAAGTTCCGTCACTGGCAGTTGGTACCACGCAAACATTCAGTTTTCGCGATGATTTACTGCCCAACGACTGGATTCCAAGCCATCCATTAGCGGCCTTCAGGCCGGAAATCACGCACGCGACGAGCAGCGGGGCGACCCAAATTGCAATTCACGAATGGACCGGTACGCCAGACAGTCCGTACGTGATGGGTAGGCAGGTCGCCGTGGTTCTGTCGAATCTGGACGACGGCTCGGGACGACTTTTTAGCAGTCGACTCGCGTACCAGGCCAACGTGAGTTTTGGCGGATTGGAGGTCATTGGATATTACGAAGCCGATGGGTTCGGATACGTGGAATTCGGGGACAATGATTCTGA
>JAYSPO010000214.1:0-6481 GCA_043722015.1 Candidatus Kuenenia sp.
GGTGTCGATACGATTGATTTCTCGACAACGACAACGCTGGGAGTCTCGCTCAATCTGGGCCTTGCCACCACGCAGGTTGTGAACGCCAATCTCAGTCTGAATCTGAGTTCTGCAAGCACGTTTGAAAACGCGGCTGGCGGTTCCAGGAACGACCGTCTGACCGGGAACTCGGTCGCAAATGTGCTGATTGGGAACGCCGGAAACGATCGACTGAATGGCGGCGGCGGCCGCGACATCCTAATTGGGGGACTGGGTCTTGATACTCTGAACGGCGGCGAAGGCGACGACATCCTGATCGCCGGATGGACGGCGAACGATGCCCTGTTTAACAACCTGAATACGCTGCGAGCGGCATGGAATTCCGGGCTCTACGCGACACGTATTGCCAATCTTCGCGCTGGAGTCGGTTCCCCGGTAGTCTCGCTGAAGGCCACAGTCAACGTTTGGAACGATGCCGGGGAACACGATTCTCTGACGGGCGGTAACGGAACCGATTGGTTCTTCCGAGCCATTGATGATGTTATTACTGATTTGGTTGCCGGTGAAACACTCGATGTACTGTAGCGAGGTGATCCATGGCTGATCGTGTGTCAACAGCAGGTAAATCTATGGACGCAGGCTCAAAAGTCTTGAATTGTTCAAACTGCTAGGTCGAGTTGCATGCCATCAAAGTGATCGACAAGCATCTCGGGAAACATACCACCCTTGAATACACCACAGCCGACTCAAAACGCAGCTGGCTGTCTGGTGAGTATCGTTCTACGGGCAGTGTTTCCGGATACATCTGCCCCACGTGCGGGGCAATCAGCTTCTTCGGAGAGCCGTTGCGATAACAGCAATCGCCCATGGATTTTTACTGTCAGAAATGAGCGGGGTTTCTCGTTATTCCGTTTAAAAGACCAATGATGCGTTGGCGAAGTTCAGTCGACCTTACAAAACGCACAACTTGCTTCACCGTTTTGCCTTCCACAAACTCCACTCTTTAAGATGAGATCTCGTGATGAATCAACATCGATCAGGACTTACGCAAATCTGCCGTTGGTTGAACGTCCTGAAGTTGGCAACTGCACCTCGGAGTCAGCGACGGCTGGTACGTGACAGGCACTCATGGTGCTCAGAAGTACCTCGGAAACATGGTGATTCGTGGCCGCGATGTTGTTGAGCCGGTCGATAATTGGGAAGGCCAGAATGTCACCGACTTGAAGTTCCGTATCAACCCCGATCGCTATCTTTCTGCACATAGCGACATTGTGGCACTTATGATTCTGGAGCATCAGGCTCTGGTCCACAATCGCCTCACAAAAGCCAGCTTTGAAACTCGTCAGGCTCTTGCCTACGACGAGATGATGCGCAAGACGATGGATAGGCCCGAGGGTGCGCTGCTCGAAAGCACAACTCGCCGAATTCAAAGTGTGAGTGAACGTCTTGTCGAGGCTTTGCTGTTCGTCAATGAGGCAAAGTTGACCGAGCCGCTCAAAGGAACTTCAGGTTACGCAGAGCAGTTTGCCACGCAAGGCCCCCGAGACAATCTGGGACGCTCTCTCCGAGACCTTGATATGTCGACTCGAATGCTGAAGTATCCGTGCAGCTACCTGATCTATTCCAAAGCATTTGAGCAGTTGCCACCAGACTCAAAAGACTGCGTACTTCAGAAACTGTGGGATGTACTTTCCGGAACAGACGTTTCTGAAACGTACTCCCATCTATCACAAGACGATCGTCGAGCCATTCGAGAAATCCTGCTTCAGACGAAGTCCGATCTTCCGGACTACTGGAAGATTTGAAACTGGCCGTAAATTCACCGTTCGCCAGGATCGTCATCTTCACGTCGACACTCCCCCGTGAATATTGTTTCAACAGTCGAAAGACCCCAATCAATGCGACGTCTCTGGATTGCGTTTACACTGGTGATGTTTGTTTCATTTCTCGTGCTCGGGTGGGTGGGTACTCGAATATACGACGAGATGCCGCCAATTCCGGATCGGGTGGTCACAACCTCCGGCGAGGAAGTGATTGGTCTCGGCGACATTCAGAAGGGCCAGAATGTCTGGCAAACGCTCGGTGGTATGCAGGTCGGCTCCATCTGGGGACACGGCAGCTATGTGGCTCCCGACTGGTCTGCCGATTATCTCCATCGCGAAGCAATGTTCATTTTGAATGAATGGGCAGAAGATGAGTTCAACAATGACTTTGCCAGCTTGAATTCGGAGCGTCAGTCGCAATTGACAGGTCGATTGAAGGATCTGCTTCGAACAAACACTTTCGACACAACAACCCGCACAATCACAGTGGATCCTGTGCGAGCCGCCGCCTACCGATCAATTACAGCTCACTATCAGGACGTGTTTCTGAAGGGCGTTGTTGACTATGCCATTCCCGCCCAGACAGTCTCAAGTGAAGAACGAGCTCGTCAACTCAGTGCGTTCTTCTCATGGTCGGCATGGGCCACAGTTACCAACCGACCCGGTTTGACCGTCAGCTACACCCAGAATTGGCCGCATGAACCTCTGGTGGGGAATGTTCCGACTGCCGAATCGGTCGTCTGGACGGGCGTCAGTATCATCATGCTGTTGGCTGGAATCTCAGCCATGGGATGGTGGTATGCATCGCGACGCGAAGACGGCGAGGCCATTGAAGTGCCTGCCGAAGACCCTCTGCAAAGCTGGGAGGCAACGCCGTCTCAGCGAGCTACCGTGAAATACTTCTGGACTGTTGCCGCTTTGATTCTTGCTCAGATGGGGCTGGGGATCGTAACGGCTCATTATGGTGTCGAAGGGGACGGTTTTTACGGCATCCCGCTTTCGAAATGGTTGCCCTACAGTGTCGCTCGCACATGGCATATTCAAATCGGACTTTTCTGGATTGCGACTGCGTGGCTGGCCGCAGGATTGTTTATAGGTCCGCTCGTGAGCAATTGTGAACCGGCAGGACAGCGATTCGGAGTCAATGTTCTTTTCATTGCCCTGCTCGTGGTTGTTGTCGGTTCATTGGCTGGTGAATGGTTGAGTGTCAAGAATTTCCTGACGGACGAGGTGTCCTTCTACCTCGGTCATCAGGGATACGAATATGTCGATCTGGGAAGAGTCTGGCAGATCGGCTTGATGGTTGGACTGCTACTCTGGTTGGTCTTGATGCTTCGAGCACTTTGGCCAGATCTGAAGGGAGAAGGCGATCAGAAACAACTTGTTCTGCTGCTGGCAGTGTCCACTGGCGCGATTGCGTTGTTCTACGGAGCCGGATTGACATGGGGCCAGCATACACATTTGACGATCGTTGAATATTGGCGATGGTGGGTTGTCCATTTGTGGGTGGAAGGCTTCTTTGAAGTATTCGCCACCACGGTGATTGCCTTCATCTTCATGCGTCTGAATCTGATTCGGCCACGGGCTGCGGCATCTGCAGCTCTGTTATCGGCAACCGTCTTTCTGTCCGGGGGCATCATCGGAACCTGTCATCATCTTTACTTTAGCGGCACGCCGTCTGTTGCTCTGGCCTGGGGTTCCGTCTTCAGCGCACTGGAGGTTGTTCCGCTGGTCCTGGTTGGTTTTGACGCGATGGACGACCTGCGACGATCGAGAACATCACCGTGGGTGCAGCGTTACAAGTGGCCGATCTACTACTTCGTGTCAGTGGCTTTCTGGAATATGGTTGGTGCGGGACTTTTCGGTTTCATGATCAACCCACCGATTGCCCTCTACTACATGCAGGGACTGAATACGACACCGCTGCACGGACACGCCGCGTTGTTCGGAGTTTATGGAATGCTGGGTATTGGTCTCATGCTGGTTTGTCTGCGAATTCTTGTGCCGGGCGTCGAATGGAAAGAGCGGATGTTGCGTTTCTCTTTCTGGTTGTTGAATGGCGGTCTGATGGCGATGTGCGTGCTGAGTCTTCTGCCGGTTGGTCTGATGCAGACATCCGCATCTGTTGAACATGGTTACTGGTATGCCCGCAGCAGTGAATTTCTGCAGACACCTTTGATGCAGACTCTGCGGTGGATGCGTGTTCCGGGCGACACCATTTTCTTCCTCGGAGCGGTCGCATTAGTTCTATTCGTTGCCGGCTTGAAGACCGGTCATTCATTCCGTCGAACGAAGTGAGTGCATGATGGTGCCTGCCGAGTCCCGGCAAAATAGTAATTTTCATAAGGAACAAGACATGGCGATTGAACACCTGCAACCCGGCGTTGTCACGCATTTGCCACTCGGTCCGGCTCTGGGAGAATCAGCAACGACGACATTGGTCAAGGCTGCTTCATTTGAGTTAATTCGAATGGTGCTTCCTGCCGGAAAAGAGATTCCTCGGCACAAGACTCGCGGTGAGATTACGGTTCAATGTCTCGAAGGGCGAGTCAGTTTTTCGTGTCACGGAGAAACAAGAGACCTCCGTCCGGGCGATTTGCTTTATCTTGCTGCCGATGAAGTGCATGCCCTAAAGGCTGTTGAGACTTCGTCGTTACTTGTGTCGGTGGTACTGGCTAAAGAGCGCTCGCTCTGAATTGATTTTGAGGAGTCTTCCATTTCTACACAGACCAGATCGACACGTTGGCTTTCATCCCGAATTCGATGAAGTGGTCGCAGAATTCCGTGAGTTGCAAACCTCAGTTGTCGAATCGGAATGGGATATCAGCCTTCATGCCGACGCCTTTCTCAAAAGAACTTCGACAAGCGATCGTATTGGCGATCGATTCCGGGATGTCTGTCACAGACGCCGCTGACAAATTCCAGGTCGCTCGGCGTACGATCTACTACTACCTGCAACGCGCCCGCTCGCAAATGAAGACGCCGCGTGCAGCGGGGGCGAGTTCAGGGCCACAATCCAGTTTACAGAATTATCGAAAGACAATCTTCGCTGCGCGAGACGCGAATCCCGATCTCTCGATGCGGGAACTCTGTGAACTGCTGAACCTTTCGGTCTCCCCCAGCACTTTGAGTCGAACACTTGCGGCATGGAGGTTAGAAGCGGAGCCAGCTCTTAGCGACAAATCCGAATAAGATTGAAATTGCCCTTGATGTTGCCCACACTATTTGAGAGTAAGCCTAATGACCGAAACTATCAGACTCACAACATGCAATCTGCGCTTTGAGTTTGGTGAAGACTTAACCCATTGGGAACGATTGAAGAGACGAATAGCAGCCATTATCGATCACTCCCAAAGAGTTTGTGTCAAGACGCTTCACGCCAGGTTGTATCGACGTGCGGCTTCCACCCAGTCGATGTGAGCCATGAATTTCTCAATGTAGTCGGCCTTGCGGTTCTGGTAGTCGATGTAGAACGCATGCTCGTAGGTGTCGATGTCCACGAGCGCCTGGCCATCCAGAGAACTCCCATCGCGTGTTCGTCGCTGACGACGTTGTAGAGCTTGCTATTGACGGGGTGTTTCACCAGCATCGCCCAGCCTGCGGCTTCCTTGGCTGAGGCTATGAAGTCGGCCGACCACTTTTCGATGGAGCCGAAACGTTGTTCGATGGCTGCGCGAATTTCTTGGGCTGGATCGATCTCCAGTCGCGAGTCCGTCGAAGTAGAACTAATGCAGGATTACGATATTGCCACGACTGTTGATCATTCGCTTTAGGTGGGCGAACGCCGCGGGGTCGACAGTGGTTCCCGATTTGTTGGCTTCTTCCAATTTGGCATCGGCGCCACTACCGCCTTCAACGCCCCACCGTAATGGGCGGTGTGATGAGGGGAGATCTGTGCTGCGCCAAGGAAGCCGGGGATCTCTTTGTGTTTCAGAGCCTTCGGAGCACCTGTCACCAGCCCACTTCCAGCAAACTCGGTAATCTCCGTTTCATCGGCTTCTGCAATGCCCTCGACGAGCATACTGCCAGCCGTGACACCGGACGACATGAACAGAAAATTGCGACGATTCGGATTGTTCATAACAGATTCCTGAGTTAGGGGGGATTTGTTGGGATCGGAAACTAACAACTATTTGGAAAACGGAAGCCGAGGATCGATTCCGGCACTGCTCATATCGACGCGGGAGACTCTCTCGCGAGTCGAGCATAGAGAGCGTCGTACACAAGTCTCCCACGGTCTATGGCGGTCTGGTCATTGGGACTGATGAGCCTCAGTCCTTCACAGATGAGATCCAGTCCAGTGGCGGCTGGTTCTACGTTCACGGCTTGCACTGTGTCCGCTTCGTCGATGATTCGGGCGAGTCGATGCAGAACCGAATTGGTCAGTTTGTAATGTTCGAGCAATGCGTGGAACGAACAATGTCCGCCGTGGTGCGAGAACCGCACGTCGGGGATATCGAAAGGTTCAGCGTCCGACGGAATCTGTGCCCCACGCGGAATGAAAATGAACTCTGCCTGTTGATCGATGTCTCGAAGGATGAGCCATGCACATCCGATTCGATCGATGCCGACATTCTCCCAGGTTACCCATTTCATGGTTCACCACCTTCACCGAACGACAGCAACTTGTCGCGAGTTTTCTGACCAAGTTCTGACTTGAAGTAGTCTCTTGACTGAGC
>JAYSPO010000215.1:0-3947 GCA_043722015.1 Candidatus Kuenenia sp.
ATATTCAGCGGTGTTCGACACGCTGTAACGCATGTAATTCAGACCGCCCTGATAGAACAGGTCCACGATCAGTTTCAGCTCGTGCATACATTCAAAGTATGCCATTTCCGGCTGGTAGCCAGCTTCAACAAGCGTCTCAAATCCAGCCTTGACCAACGCACTCACGCCGCCGCACAGGACGACCTGTTCGCCGAACAGGTCGGTTTCTGTTTCTTCAGCGAATGTGGTTTCAATCACACCGCCACGAGTTCCGCCAATGCCTTTGGCATAAGCCAGAGCCAATTGTCGTGAAGTTTCTGAAGCCCCTTCGCTCAAGGCGATCAGACTCGGCACACCACCACCTTTTTCATACTCGCTGCGGACAAGATGTCCTGGCCCTTTGGGGGCGACGAGCGCCGCGTCAACACCCTTCGGCGGCTGTACCTGACCGAAGTGAATGTTGAATCCATGTGAACACATCAACAGGTTTCCGACCTTCAATTTAGGTTTGATGTCGTTGCGGTAGACATCGCCCTGTAACTCGTCGGGAAGCAGAATATTGATCAAGTCGCCCTTGTCCGCAGCTTCGGCGGCCGACACAGGTTGAAACCCGTGGCTGACGGCAAGATCGTAGTTTGGACCACCCGGACGTTGGCCGACAATGACCGTGCAGCCGCTGTCGCGGAGGTTTTGCGCCTGAGCATGCCCCTGACTTCCATAGCCGATGATGGCAATCGTCTTACCTTTCAAAAGGCTCAGATCCGCATCGTCGTCGTAATAGAGTTTGACCGCCATTTCTTCAAATTCCTGTCTGAACACAAAAGCTGGGTAAGGACAACCGACATTCGTAGCCACAGTCGGATGAGTGGCAGAAACGTCAAAATTGCGAAGTACGTCCGGAACTGAAATGCCGTCGAAGACGAATCTTGCGCAGAACTGCGAATTGAACCAGGGGGCAACGAGCAAAACAAGCGAGGAGGCCCGTTCACCGCATCAAACCTCAAAATCCCCGTAGATGAGCGGATTGGCTTCCATCGGCCATCGGAAAGTGATCCGGGCGACGGGTGTACGGTACACCCGTCGCTCCGCCGACGGGATTTTGCAGCATTCGAGATTTCGCAACGGCAAAACGCGGAGTTGAATTTGGACAAGTCCTTACGCGGCGAAGCCGCAGATCCAAAATCCGAATCTTGAAATCCCAAAGAACTACGGTAAAAAAGATGCGTGAAAAAAGCGCAGGTGTTCGGAAGAAAGGACCAATACTCCACGCGGTCGTCATTGAGAGAATTGGCGAGCGGCATGCGTCAGCTTGCCGGTACAAAAACGAGGTACCGGAGGGCTCACGCCGCTCCGCTCGCCGGACACATTTCTGGGCGCGTGGAGTATACGTCACAAAGACTGCGGTCGCAATTTCAAAGATAGTCGTGACTATGCGAAGAGTTCATGCACTGCACGGCCGCCACCCGCGAGCTGTACGGGGCGGCCCAAGGGTGTGTGCAGAGTCATGTCAGGATTGATTCCGAGTGCTGTCAGCAGCGTGGCTGCCATGTCTGACGGAGTGATCGGACGGTCGATGACGCTGGCCGCCTGCTTGTCGGTCGCTCCGATCGTGAGTCCGCGTTTCAGTCCACCGCCTGCCATGACAATGGAAAACGCCTGCGGCCAATGATCACGTCCCGCCATCTCATTGATGCGTGGCGAGCGACCGAATTCAGTGGTCAACACGACAAGCGTCGAATCCAGCTGACCGCGTTCGTCGAGATCATTCAGCAGCGCGGAGACACCCTGATCGAGAGGCGGAACCAGCAGATCCCTCAGGCTTTCCGAGTTCTTGCGATGAGTGTCCCAGTGACCATTTTCGATGCTGACGAAACGACAGCCTGCTTCGACCAGTCGGCGAGCCAGCAGGCAGCATTGTCCCAGACTGGTCATCCCGTAGGCGTCTCGGGTTGCAGGACTTTCACGGTCGATTTCAAAGGCTTGTTTTGCAGCCGCGCTGGTCATCAGTTGATACGCCTTTTCATAGTACGTATCGAGTGATCGTTCCTGCCTGCTCAATGCGTCAACGCGATGCTCAAGATGATTGATGGCTCGCAGCGCTGTCTGTCGCCGCAGGCTGCGGTCACTGGTGACTCCGTCCGGCAGAACAATGTCGCGGACAGAAAACTCGGGAGCCGCAGGGTCTGCTTCAATCACGAAGGGCGCATAGCTCGGTCCCAGAAACGAGGGACCACCACTATTCAGGAAGTTCGGGACCGAGATGTAAGGCGGTAGAGTTCCCGAGCTGCCGCCGAGCTTCGCGACCATCGAACCCAACGACGGGTGCATGTTGTTGTTCAGCACGTTGCGGTTGAAATTACCACCGAAACCCGGATGTTGTCCGGTCATCATGACATGGTAGCCTGCCGTGTGGTCCGGATCGCTGTGTGTCAGACTTCGCAGGATCGCCAGTTTGTCAGTGACACCTGCGATGCGTGGCATGAGGTCAGACACCTGAATGCCGGGCACTTTTGTATCGATCGGCCGAAAGTCTCCGCGAATCTCTGCCGGTGCCTCCGGTTTCGGATCCCACATGTCCTGGTGGGCCATTCCGCCAATGATGAAAATAAAGATGCAGTTGACATCCTTCTTCGCGGTGCCCTCCACACCATGAGTCTGCTGCAGGCGCAGCAGCTGAGCCAAGCTCAGTCCCCCCACAGATCCCATCCGCAGAAATCCACGACGATCGATTCCATCACAGTATCGGGAACGCATAATGCGGCTCACTTAACGAACAGAAAATCGTATGAGTTGAGTAACGTCCAGAGAAAGTCTTCAGCCGCCTGCCGTGGCGGAGCAGTCTCGAAAAGTCGTTGAGCGATCTGCAGCTCTGCGTCTCGCGGAAATCGACCCAGTGCCGCCAGACAAAGCTCATCGACAAGCTTTGCCGTATCAGCTCCGGCATGGACCAGCTTCGCCGCACGGCCATCGGCACTGGTGATCTTTGTCTCCACTTCCGGTGCGTTCATCAGATGCAGAGCCTGAGACATTGTGGGCTCACTGGTACGGCCGCATTCGCATGGACTTGTCCGCTCCGGCCGACCGAAGATCTCAAGAAAATAGGACGGCAGGCGATTGTCCCACAACTCGATCGCTCGGGTTCCTGGAGGGCGACCAGGGAAATGTTCGGGTTCTCCCGCGGCCTGACTGATGGCGTCCAGCAGCACTTCGGCCGGCAGACGTCTGACATAATGATGTGAGAAATTCTGCTCGTCATCCTCATTACTGGAATTCGTCGAGCTCGCCAGCTGATAGGTGCGCGAATTCAGGATGAAGCGCATGAGAGCTTTCAGATCGAAGTCATGGTCAATCAGGCTCTGGCTCAGCAGTGTCAGCAAAGGCTCATTGGTTGCCGGATTCGTACTTCTCAGATCATCCTCCGGTTCAACCAGACCTCGTCCCAGAAAATGTTTCCACAGTCGATTCGCCACGACCTTTGTAAACCACGGATTCTCGGCGGTGACCAGCCATCGTGCCAGCTCTCGCCGCGGATCGCCATCGAACGCAGTGACTGCCAATCCATCGAGTGGTCTCACCGCGACGAGCTTGTTCGAGAACGGAATCCGGGATTCCTTCAATCCGGTGTGGTAGACAAAGACTCGATTGGGCGCGATGGCTTTCCGCTCCAGCCCGTTGAAATATCCGGCAAAACCATAGAAGTCATCCTGCGACCATTTTTCAAATGGATGATGATGGCACTGCGCACATTCCATCCGCACACCTAGAAACGCCTGGCTGACTGTGCGCGCAAGCTCTTCGGGCGTCTCAGCCGCACGAAACAAATTGACCGGGCCATTCATGCCGGAATTGCCCGTCGCAGTGATCAGCTCGGACACCCACTCGTCGTAGCGTCGGTTCGTGGCAAACTGCTGGCGCAGCCAGTGATGCAGTTCATAAGCACCCCGCTCACCCAGCTTTTGTCGATCGAC
>JAYSPO010000216.1:0-12433 GCA_043722015.1 Candidatus Kuenenia sp.
TACGGCTCGCCGTTAAACTAAAACACTTCTGCACTAATGCTTATAGATCGATCGCGCCGCCTGCGAGACGCTTGCAGGACGCAATTGGCGCGAGTCGAACAAGTTGCGATCATTCCGGAGACGCAGGACACACGACGAGGATGCTGCGCGAGGGTGGGATGAAGTTGCATGGCTTTCGCATCTCAATCATTGACGGCTGACCAGGAATCACGACGGATGATGTACACGGTACTTTTGCTGACCGTTTCGGTGATTTCTGCGACGATTCAGGCCGCACCGCCGGAGCCCTTGCAATACTCCGTGGGCGTTGCTGCCGTGGACATCACGCCGACCTATCCAATTCGTCTGAATGGTTTTGGTGGTCGGACAAAGGAATCGGCAGGAGTTCGTCAACAAATCTGGGCGAAGGCTCTCGCGGTCGAAACGAGTCAACAGGATACGGTGATTGTCATTACGGTCGATACTCTGGGAATCCCTGACGACCTGACGGAACGTTTGGCCGAAAAGCTGAAGCCACAAGGAATCAACCGCAGTCGCCTGGCAATCTGCGCGTCTCACACTCACAGCGGACCGATGATTCGGAACTGTGCGAATACGCTGTTTGGCCAACCGATTGCCGACGATCAGTGGCAGACGATTATTAAGTACACCAATGAGCTGGAAGCGAAGCTGGAGGAAGTCGCCGTCCTGGCTCTGGCGGACAGGAAGCCGGCTCGATTGTCGTGGGGAATCGGCAAAGTCGCGTTTGCGATGAATCGCCGCACGAACGGCGGCCCGGTAGATCACGATCTGCCGCTGCTGGCGGTGCATGACCCCGACGGCAGGCTACGAGCAGTCTTCACAAACTATGCCTGCCATTGCGTGACGCTCAGTGACGACATGATCAGCGGAGACTGGGCCGGTTACGCCATGGATCATATTCAGCGCCGCAATCCGGGATGTCAGGCCTTGATCTCGATCGGATGCGGCGCGGACTCGAATCCTCGCGGCGGAGTTCTGGGATCGCGGACGGACGCCGCCGACAGTCTCGGCCAGGAACTTGCTGAAGAGGTTCAGCGACTGCTTTCGACAAAACTGCGACCGTTGACAAAGGCTCCGGAATCCCTGATTGAGCGTGTGACCCTGAAGCTCGCACCGTTGCCGACTCGGGAACAATGGGAAGAGCGGGCGAAACAGCAGAATGCCATCGGGTATCATGCGAGAACTCAACTGGCCCGACTGGATCGCGGCGAAGCCCTGATGACGGAGATCAGCTATCCGATTCAGAGCATTTCCTTTGGTGACGAACTCGCATGGGTCTTCCTTCCGGGAGAGGTTGTTGTCGATTATGCGTTACGTTTGAAACGTGAACTGGACGGCGGTCGGTTGTGGTTGAATGCCTACTCCAATGCGTGTCCTGGCTATGTTCCGTCGGAGCGCATTTTGCGTGAAGGCGGCTATGAAGGCGGCGCGGCGGTGGTCTATTATGACATCCCTGGGCCGTACGCCACGGGCATTGAACAAACAATTGTGGACAATGTGGAAACGCAGCTCAAGGCGAAAATTCCGACTCCTGTGGACACAGCGAAGACCAATGGAGTGGCCCCGCTGCCGCCGTCCGAGGCTATTGCGTCGCTGAGAACCAGGACGGGTTTTCGAGCAGAACTTGTAGTGTCTGAGCCGCTGATTGAGAGTCCCGTCGCGATTGCCTTCGGGTCTGATGGGCGATTGTGGGTCGCAGAAATGAACGACTATCCGCAAGGGAGAACGGGAAGCAGCGAGCCGAAGCCGGAAGATGGGCCGGGGCCATCGGCACATCCCGTTGAGTCAACAGAAACGTCGGTCGATGGCGGACAGATTCGGTGTGTGTACGACGACAACAATGATGGTCAGTACGATCGGTCGGAAGTTTTTCTGCAGGACATTCCCTTCCCAACGGGAGTCACGGTCTGGCGAAACGGTCTGCTTGTGTGTGCCGCCCCTGACATTCTGTATGCGGAAGACACGAACGGTGATGGCAAAGCGGATGCTGTGCGGAAGCTGTTCACCGGCTTTGCCACTCACAACTATCAAGCCCGAGTCAACAGTCTGGAGTACGGCCTTGATGGCTGGGTCTATGGTTCGTGCGGATTGTTTGGTGGTGAAATCACGAGCGTACAGACCGGGGAAGTGATCGCTCTGAGCCAGCGGGATTTTCGCTTTAATCCGGACACCGGAGTGTTCGAGCCCGCTACGGGATCGACGCAGCAGGGGCGAGTGCGAAATGACTGGGGCGATTGGTTCGGCTGCAATAACGGAACGATGCTCATGCATTATCCTCTGGCTGACCACTACCTGCGTCGCAACCCCTACCTGGCCCCGTCGCAGACTGTTGTTGGAATTGCGGCCGGGCCTGAACCGGGGCGGTTGTTCTCGATTTCCAGTCAGGTGCTGTTCATGTTGTCCGGTCCACCGAACCGACCGACGGCGGCCTGCGGCCTTGGAATCTATCGCGATGAGTTGCTGGGTGCCGACTTTTCGGGCAATGCTTTTACCTGTGAGCCGGTCAACAATCTGTTGCATCGCCAGATTCTGGCACCGAGCGGAGCGACGTTCACGAGTCGCCGCGATGACGATGAACTTGACCGCGAGTTTTTGGCTTCGACAGATCCATGGTTTCGTCCCGTCCAGGCGCGCACCGGGCCGGACGGGGCGTTGTGGGTTGTCGATATGTACCGCTACGTAATTGAACATCCGATCTGGATTCCACCCGACACGCTGGCCACGCTTGATCCTCGTGCCGGAGCCACAATGGGCCGCATCTATCGTGTCGTGCCGGAAGGACATGCGGCCCGTAAAGTGCTGCGACTCGATCAGCTGCATGGTGGCGATCTGGCAGCGGCGATGGATTCGCCCAACGGGACACAGCGTGATCTTGTGCAACAATTGATTCAGTGGCGCGATGACAAGGACGCAATTCCGACTTTATGGCATCTCTGTTCGAACGCTGTCCGTCCGGAAGTCCGAGTCCAGGCATTATCGACCTGGGCAAATCTGGAACCGCCGGCGGCAGAAGTGATTCTAAAAATGCTGACGGACACAGACGCGCACGTTCGCAGTCATGCGGTCCGGGTCGCAGAGTCGCAGATGTCTGCTTCAGCAGAGCTGACCGCGGCGGTCATGAAAGTCGCCGACGATGGAGACGCTCTTGTACGAATGCAGGTTGCTTACTCCGCAGCGTTTCTGAAACCGACAGAATCCGCGACAGTGCTTTCCGAAATTATGGTAAGGGACGGCAGTAACTCGCATCTGAAATCCGCCGTCGAGAGTTCACTGACAGCGGCGAACGTTGTCGCGGTGCTGAATGAACTCAGGGCGCAGCCCAATGGCGATGTTGCGGCAGACCGGATTCTCGTCGGCGCGGCGACTCTGGCAAATTCTGATGCGCTTGAGACGATTTTGGAAGAGCTGTCGAACCGAGTTTCGGAGTCAGCGACAGACGAACATTTCACCCGCCTGGCTCAATTCATCGATGCCTGGAGTCGCCGATCGCCGCAGGATGTTTCTCCCGGTGACAACGATAGTTACGTCGCATGGAAGCCAGCCATTGATGCAGCGTTGCACGCAGTAGATAACAATGAATCCCAAACCGCGACTCGGATCGCAGCCGTGAAACTGTTAGCCCTCGCACCGTTCCTGGGTGAGCCGCATTCAGAGTCGCTTGCGGTGTTGCTGACGCCTCGAACGCAGCCCGAACTGCAGTCTGCCGTAATTCAGGCCTTGAAGAGAGACAACAGACCGGAGGTCGCTGACATCGTGCTGACGGATTGGGCGTCGCGTGAGCCTCGGCTACGGAAAGAAGGCATCGCCTTGCTGCTGTCGCGGCCAGCATGGACGGATCGTCTCCTCGCTGCCATTGAAACGGGAATTGTCTCTGCGGGAGAACTCGATTTGCCCCAGCAACAGGCCTTGCTGGAAAACGCAGATGAATCGATCCGAATTGCCGCAGCGAAGAGTTTTAGACCCAGAACGTCTGCGGGACGTCAACAGGCCATTGATCGCTTCACGGCAGCTCTGCAGGAGAGTGGCGATCCCGGCAAAGGACGGCTGGTTTTCCAGAAGCACTGCTCGAATTGCCATCGGCTGCAGGAGACAGGACATGTGGTCGGCCCGGATATCACGGCTTATGCTGGCAAGCCGGTTCAGTCACTCTTGATCGCCATGCTGGATCCGAATCAGGCAGTAGATCCACGCTATCAGTCCTATGTGGCAGTGCTAAAGGATGGTCGCAGCGTCACAGGGTTGATTGCAGAAGAGACCGCTTCGGGGCTCACGCTGCTGGCCGCTGAAGGCAAGCGGGAAAGTGTGCTGCGTTCTGAGATCGACGAAATCCACAGTACAGGCAAGTCACTGATGCCCGAAGGCTTCGAGCAAAACGCGACGACGGAAGACATGAATCAACTCTGGGCATTTTTCCGGACACTGCGTCTACCGCCAAAGACACTGGAAGGCAATCATCCGACGGTTGTCAAAGTCCCGGCAGAAGGCAATGTCGCGTTGCTGGCGTCGCAGGCCGAAATCTATGGCGGCGATGTTACGTTTGAACTCCCGTTTCAGAATATCGGTTTTTGGCACGGGACGGACGACACGGTCCGCTGGCGTATCGCGTCGCGTCTGGTTCGACGGATGGAAATCTGGGCCGAATGGGCCTGTGATGCGAATGCCGCGGGCAACTCTTTTGTCATCGAAGGCGCTGAGCCCGTGCTGAAAGGAAAGGTTGGTTCCACCGGCGCATGGAGTCGTTATCAACTTCAAGCGCTGGGAACAGTGACCATCCGGGAAGGGGAGTCCGACATCGTGATCCGTCCGGGCGGCCAACTTCACACGGCGTTGGCGGATTTGCGGGCACTGCATCTGGTGCAACTGGATGGTGTCCCGCTGGCGACGGGAATGGTGGAGGAATCGAAATCGCCTGCGACGCCTCTGAAGACGGTCGCCGAAATCGCCGCATTTTCGATCGACGATCGTCAACCGCCTCTCGAACGGGAAGCGATCATCAATGCCCATCTGGACCAGGCGTCAACAATCATTCCACTTATGGCTCAGGGTTTGCCCGAAGACGCA
This sequence comes from Candidatus Kuenenia sp., assembly GCA_043722015.1. Classification (GTDB taxonomy): domain Bacteria; phylum Planctomycetota; class Planctomycetia; order Planctomycetales; family Planctomycetaceae; genus SXXK01. Next base: position 5,083 of record JAYSPO010000216.1, read on the forward strand.
GGCCGCGAGGAAGAATATCGCCGAATCCCCTGGATCTGGAGGTTGGCCATCGCCGTCGGAAAGCACGGCGACGCCCGGCAGATCCAAGGCGTCCTGGCCGCTTCAATGCCGCAGGACACCGAACCGCTGGAACACTGGCAGGCGGTTGTGATCGGAGGCGGATTGATTAATGGCATCAGTCTGACAGGGAAATGGCCACAGGACGAACTCTCCGCTTTGATGAAAGATGATGGGGCATTTCAAACTACCTGGAATCGGACGCTCAGTTTATCAACGAAAATGGCCGATGATGAATCCGTTCCGGCCGGAACGCGTTACGACGCACTTCGCATTGTCGCAATGCTCGACTGGCGGACGAACAGACGACAACTGGAACGTTACCTGCAAAAAGGCGTCCACGAAGAGCTGCAGATGGGAGCGATCAGCGGCGTTTCGGACGTGCAGGACGCGGCAGTCGCTTCGATCCTCATCAAAGGATACTCAGATTTCTCGGAAGGTAATCGACAGTTGGCACTCGACGCATTGCTACGAACTGATGACCGTTGCGTCGCGATGCTCAATGCTCTGGCAGAAGCGCGTCTTCCGGCCGAACTCAGGCAACATCACAAGGTCACAGCACTTCGGGACCATACGTCCAGGCCCGTGCGAGTGCTGGCAGAACGGATTCTGTAGGACGTCAATTGGACAACGCCATTTTTTCCGCTCGAATCGCCGATTCGTCCGTGCCATTTGCCTGTCCCCGACCAAACTGTCAATCAAAACCTGCCACGAAGTTTTCACTCAGAATTGATTGACCGCGTCTTATGTATCGTGTCCTGCTCCCGAATCTGTTCTTTGAGGATGAACTTCAATCGACAGCAACCGTTGCTTCGACCAGGGCCAGACAGTTGGTGGCGGAATTCGGTCCGGTGATGGGCCTGCTGGCTGGAGAGATTCCAAGCACTGCGACCAGGCCGCCTCATGCATTGCTGCCTCGATCAATTGTGGTCGTTCCTGAAGACGCTCGACCGGACGACATACCACGCGCGTTACAGGGTGTGGAATTCCTGACGATCGTTGAACTAGCAGCAAAAGTGGCACTGAAGCCACCTTCAATTTCTAACGATAATAGAGAATGGGAAATTGTTCCGTGGGGTTGGAGTGCGTCCGCCGTGGCCGTCATTCAGAATGCGGGTCTTCACGTCAACGCGCCGAACAGGGACGTTGTGCGGTCGATCAACAGCCGTCAATTTCAATCGACGATTGACATGGCGATTGAGATGCATGGCACGGAACGAGCGGTTTCATTCGGAACGCTGTGTCGTTCGCAGTCTGAAGTGACTGCTGCGGTCAAGGTCGCTTGTGAGTATTCGCAGCGAGGCTGGGTGATTAAGGCAGATTTGAGTCATGCTTCCCGCAATCGACTGCTGGGGACAACGACAGACCTCAGGAGCGAGCATCGGGCGTGGCTGGAATCCCGCTTTGAATCCGATGAATTCGTGTATGTCGAACCCTGGGTGGAACGGATTTCAGAATGCGGACTTCAGTTTTTCGTACCCCAGTCAGGAAGTCCCGGCGCGCCGATTGAATTCAGAGGGGCAGCGGAGATGCTCACCGATGGCGCTGGACGTTATCGAGGAAGCATCGTGCGATCCGCTCTGCATGACGCCATTTGGCAGCCAGCGATTGATCACTGCCTCCAGATTGCTGCCTCTGTGGGGAAACAGGGATATTTCGGGCCACTGGGAATTGACTGCATGCTTTTCCGCTGCCCCAAAAGCGATCGACGGTGGCTTCGCTTTTCGCACGACATCAACGGACGTCTCACAATGGGCCGCATCGCCCTGTCACTTCGCAGATTTCTGCAACCCGGAGAAACCGGGGTCTGGATTCATGCGGAGATAAATTCAGGTCTGCGAAATGGAAAAACGGCTGACGAAATTCTTCCCGGCGGCGTACGCATCATTCACACCAGTCCGGGACGGATCGGCGGAAAAGCGGTACGAACCGGAACAGCCCTGATTGTTTCTGCAGATTCTGACCGTCTGAAAGCAGCCTGCACGCAGATTCTCGGACACAGTGTGAAGTTAACGCATGCTTCGGAATCGGATTAAACACTCGCAATATTCTGAATGGTGCGTTATATCGGGCGTTGAAAAAGGTGTCTGGAACTCTCCGGCATCAGAGTGTTGCCGTGTTTTCTGCTGCCTCCAAAGTTCCAGACACCTTTTTCAACCCTGGGACAGTCGAATTAGTGAACGACGAGAGATTTCGCTCCAATGACAGACTCTGAAACACCTCAATCCCTGCGACCGTGGTCACCGGAATGGTACGCACTGCAAAAAAGCATGCTCGGCGAATCCACATGCCAGCAGCTTGGATTTTACATCATCCCGCCGGAGCTGCGACTCTCTGTCGTCATCCCGGTGTACAATGAAGAGAAAACGCTGCGACTGCTGATTGACCGCGTTCGTGAAGTTCCCATTCGAAAGGAGCTGATTCTGATCGACGACTGCAGCAAAGATCGTTCTCGCGACGTCCTTAAGGCACTTGAAGCCGAAGGCGGCCACGACGATTTCAATCGCATTCGCATCTTTTTTCACGATGTCAACAAAGGCAAGGGGGCCGCGCTGAAGACGGGGTTTTCTCACGTCGATGGCGACATTGTGATCATTCAGGATGCCGATCTGGAATACAATCCGTCCGAATACCCGCGTTTACTGCAGCCCATTGTGGAAGGCAAGGCGGACGTCGTCTTTGGAAGTCGTTTCCTGGGCGACCGCGCACATCGCGTTCTGTATTTCTGGCACTATCTTGGAAACCGTTTCCTGACGACGCTGTCGAATTGTTTCACGAATCTGAACTTGTCCGATATGGAAACCTGCTACAAAGTGTTCCGCCGCAGCGTGATTGACGACATCACGCCGAAGCTGGTACAGAATCGATTTGGATTTGAACCCGAAATCACAGCCAGGATCGCTCGTCGGGGTTTGCGTGTCTTTGAAACGTCAGTCAGCTACGCCGGACGAACCTACGCAGAAGGCAAGAAGATCGGCTGGCGAGACGGTTTCAAAGCCCTTTGGTGCATCATTCGGTTCGGGATTGCGGATTGAGCGTATTTCGACCGCACGGCATCGGTCCAGGCGCAATCGGCGAGCACCGATAGCGCCGGATTACTCCCGCGTGACGACTTCATCCAGATTCAGCAGGACGTTGGCAGATACGGTCCATGTGGCGAGTTCAATGGGATTCACATCTGCCGGCACTTTTGAGTCTCCGACTGCCAGCAACTGTCCCGCATTTTCCGGCGCAGCCTTGAACGATGCATGATCGGTCGCCCAGCCCTGCAACAGGACATTCACTTCCGAGGGCTTCGGTTCACGACCGGTCGTCAGCCGAAAACCAAAAGCCATACGCTCTGCGCTCGTCGCGCCGCCTTCCTTGATCATTCTCACAGCAAGCGCCCGTGCGGCTTCGACAAAAGTGACTTCGTTCAACAATGCCAATGCCTGAAGAGGCGTGTTCGTACGAGAGCGTTTGATGGTACAGACTTCACGATTCGGTGCGTCGAACAGCATGGCCGACGGCGGAGCTGCCGTGCGTTTCCAGATCGTATACATCGTGCGACGATAAAGCCCTTCGTCCATATCGTGTTTGTAGCCGCGCAGGTCGCCGTATTTGCTTGTTTCATCCCAGACGCCTTCCGGCATATACGGTCGCACGCTTTCCCCACCAATCTTCGAAATCAGCAGACCACTGACGGCCAACGCCTGATCGCGGATAATCTCCGCTGGCAACCGAAACCGCGGCCCGCGGGCCAGCAATCGATTCTCCGGGTCGCGATGCCATACATCTTCAAGCACAGTGGATGACTGTCGATACGTGGCGCTCATCAGGATCAGTTTCTGCAAAGCTTTCATGTCCCATGCCTGAGCGGGTACACCATTCACTGCTGGCAGCGATGTCGGCTGCATGTACTCAACAGCCAGCCAGTCGAGCAGTTCCGGATGACTTGGAAAATCTGCCTGAGAGCCCAGGTTTTCGCTGGTTTTGACGATCCCTGTGCCAAAAAAACGTTCCCACGCACGGTTGACCCAGACGCGGGCTGTGAGCGGATTGGTATCGCTTACGATCCACTGGGCAAGACCCAGTCGATCGTTCGAAGCACCGGGCGGCAACGGCGGCAGGAACGCCGGAACAGCGCGCTCGACCTTATCCGCAGGATGATCGTATTCACCGCGCGTCAGCAGGAACGCATCGCGCGCTTTGCCTTCCTTCATCACCATTGTGGTGGGCAGCCCGTCCTTGAAGTCCACCAGTTTCGCCTGTGCTTTCTTCAACGCCGCTTCGGCCGTGCGAAAAGGATTATCGACTTGTTCGCGAAAATACGTTTCGAGCTTCTGCGTCTGTGCCGACGTCCGCGCGCCCTGAGCCAGACTCAGCACGGCCTGAATTTCCGCCGGAAGTCCAGTTTCTCCCAACCCCACGCGATCGACGTCTGCATCACTGATTGAAAACCGAATGCAGCCCACATTGTGATCAACGAACTGCGAATCATGTGTCATGCGAATCACCAGCACGGCGCCGTTGGGGACTTCGACTGGTATCGCTGGAGCAAAGAAAATTCGCCGAGCCAGCTTCTTTGCCGGATCATTGCCGTCGATCGCCCAGCCAGTTCGACCACGACTTCGATCACCGACCGGCTGCGCTTTCAGCTCGATCTGAGCGGCAGTGTAATTGGGTTGCGCGTAATCTGATTCGGCGCGGGTCAAATCGATCGGAATCGGTGTCTGACCGTCTACAACAAGCTCCGCCGACACGCCTGTCAGCACAAAGTTGCCGTTTGAACCTCGTCCCAGACTCTGCGCAGGCAATTCAACGTTTGGCAAAGTTTCCAGCAGCAGTCCGGACAGGCGGGACGTGGTCAACGGGATCTCGATTCGATATTCGTCGTTCGAAGGATTTTTGCCCTGCGCCAGCCAGGAAGCATCTTCGAGTCGCACGAAGTCGGCTCCGCCCAGCGACTGGACACTTCGCGGCTCAGCGGACTTCCAGACAGACTGACCCTCCCTGGATTCAGACTCCGTTCGCTTTTCCCACGCGGTCAGCAGTGCCGCAAGTTGCGGGATCGCAAGTTTCTTCTGTTCCTCTGCAGCAGCGACGGCGACCTGCAATGCCGATTGCTGCGATTCCAGTTCGGGCGTGACCAGGGTCATCAGCGGCGGCGTGTTTTCACCTTTCTTACCCTGTGGTGAAAGTACGCCTGATTCTTCGACGGAATTGAAGTATGCGAAGAATTGGTAAAATTCTTTTTGTGTGATGGGGTCGTACTTGTGATCGTGGCAACGACAGCAATTGACGGTCAGACCGAGCCATGTGAGCGCCGTGGTTTCGACGCGATCGATAACGGTTTCCACAAACCATTCCTGTTCAATCCGACCGCCTTCGCCGTTCAGTCGATGATTTCGGTTGAAGCCGGTGGCAATAATCTGATCCGGCGTCGCGTTTGGCAGCATGTCACCCGCGAGTTGCTCCACCGTAAACTGGTCGAACGGCATGTTCCTGTTGTAGGCCCTGATGACCCATTCCCGCCAGGCCCAGATGTCACGACTGCCGTCGCTTTGGAAGCCATTGCTGTCCGCGTATCTCGCGTGATCGAGCCACGAGATCGTCATGCGTTCGCCATAGTGCGGCGACATCAGCAGTCGATCGACGACATTTTCGTATGCGTCAGCTGACGTGTCGGCGATGAACGCATCGACTTCCGCAGGTGTTGGCGGAAGTCCGGTCAGGTCGAGGGACACTCGTCGAATCAAGGTGTGGCGATCCGCTGCAGGCGACAGTCGCAGGCCTTCCCGTTCAAGCCGAGCAGTGATGAAACGATCGATCGGGTTGGCAATCCTGCGCGCATGGTCCGCATTCACCGGCGGCAGTTCTGAATGCACGGGTTTCTCGAACGCCCAGTGTCCCTGATACTTCGCACCCTCAGCGATCCAACGCCGGAGCAGATCGATTTGTTCGACTGTCAGGACCTTTTTAGTTTCCGCCGGAGGCATGCGCAGATCCTGATCTGTCGATGTGATCCGGGCGAGCAATTCGCTGTGCAACGGATCGGCCGCGACAACTGCGGTGGCCCCGGATTCGGCCGGCCTTGTCGCACTATCAGCATGATCCAGTCTCAGCCTGGCCGCCCGAGTCGCATCATCAGGGCCATGGCACTGGAAGCAATTCTGCGAGAGAATCGGTTTGATGTCTCGATTGAAACTGACCTCTTCGGCATGGGTTGCGGAAGACACAGTCAATAACGAAGACACAGTCAACAACACAGTCAGCCAGCCGAATCGCATGATGGGGTAACTCACAGAACGTTGATGCTGTCTTGCCGAAAATTTTCAGCAACGCACAGAATAATTTCCAGAAATCGACAGGCAGCCACACGATGAGTCTACCACCTTGCAGGGCATTCGGCTATTTGCGTTTCGCCTGCCACCGTAGATCGCGATTCTGGCCGCCGAAATTCATGAGTTGCCAGCCGGTCATGGTGTCGCCTTCCAGGATACCGTGAAACGTCATCGAAACTTCGTTGCCGCCAAACTTCTGTATCACATCAAATGAGATTTTGTTGCCGTCTGTGACGGGTTTCAGAATGAATTCAGTGACCGGATCTGCATTCCCGCGTTGCGTCTTCAGTAATCCGCTCAGTTTGTCGTTGTCCAGTTTCAGCGTCAGAGTCGAAGTCACCGCCGTCCGCCCGAATCTGCGTTCCCAGGACCAGCTTCCGGTCGGGTCCACACTGGCCGAAGAATCGTATCCGGGAAACAGCTCGACAAATTCAGGTTTGATCGCAGCGGCCTCTGCGATCAGATCGATATTGGAATCCTCAACTCCTGGATAATCTCGCCATACCCAGCGCAACATGAGTGGCAGCAAAGCACCTCCATGATCGTCCGAATGCCCGCCATCGCCAAAGACATAGGCGCAGTCGTATTCCTGTTCAACCAGGGCTGCCACCATCTTCTGATTCTGAATATGCCAGTCGCGTTCTAGATTGTCGGGATTCCGCAGGTCGTTGACCCCGTCCTGCAGGAAGATGCGAATTGGCTTTCGTGCTGAAAGACGAATCAGGTCCGGATAAGCATGGCCTCCGTGAATGTCTGTGAAACTGCCGATCATGCTGACGACATTGCGAAATGCCTCGGGCCGATGCCAGGCAACCGTGAACGCACAAATTGCTCCGCTGCTTGAACCGCCAATTGTGCGACCGGCAGGATCCTGAGTCAGGTTGTACTTTGTGCCGACCTCCGGCAGCATCTCGTCGATCATGAAACACGCGTACCTGTCGTCCAGAACGTCATACTCACGATCCCGATTA
>JAYSPO010000217.1:0-5028 GCA_043722015.1 Candidatus Kuenenia sp.
GCTGATCGCTGCGTCATCCTGTGGTTGATCGCTTGGCAATGCGTTCTGCTTCGTCAATGGTCAAAACTGTTCGCTCGCCAATCGCTGTCAGTTGCCAGATTCCGGACTTCGGGCAAATAATCAATCCTTCATAACGCAGATACAACTTTGCCCAGTTGATCTGATTGTAAAACCGAGTTTGCCCCGATTTGAGGAGTGCTGTTCGTTCAGCTTCAGTGACGCCACTCGTGCGCGCAATGATCTCCTCAACCTGCTTCGCTGTACCCGTACCACCCAATTCCCGAAGGGCCTCAAGGATTGGCCCGAGCCAGCGCACAACTTCAGCTATCTTACGGGGATTTTCATTTGCCATGACGAGCAGTGTACGACTGGAGCGGAAGGCGTTCAATCAACAATTGCTGAGCCGATCATTGTGATTTTTGGCGCGGCCAGAAATGAGTCCGGTGAGCGGAGCGGCGTGAGCCGTCCGGTCCGTCGTTTTTGTACCGGCAAGCTGACGCATGCCGCTCGCCAATTATCCACTCATGACCGCGTGGAGTGAGCTTGCCGTCAATCGGCGTTCAGCGTCCAGGCACATTCCCTGATTCGCACTTTCGTCGCTCCTGATTATTGGTAGATTATCGTCTTGCGATGCCTGAGGCTGACGTCCACTCCGTTGAGTCGGAAGTACGAGGCGGCTAACAGGACGTGGGAATCGTTCGTACTGTCCGTGGAATTCAATTCTATGGCTGGCACGATCGACGTTGCTCCGCAGCTTCGCACAGCTTTAGAAGGTTCACTCGCTGCATTGCGACGATCGGCAGAAGCAGAATTGCCCGCAGCCGTGGTTCAGCGGATGCACCAACTTGGCGAACGCAAAGACGGTCTCGCTGACACAGAGCGAGGTCGATGAAGGGTGCTGGTACATCCACATTTTGATCCGTCGGCACGGATCGTGTTGCCGCAGCGGTTTGCCGCAAGGCGGCACGATGTGAAAGCCTGGGGCATCGCCCCAGGAAACGGCAATATCCAACCTGGAAGCCCTGAAACGCAACGTCGTGAAGGATTTTTGATCAATGAAACCATTGGTTGAACACAATCCACGTGATTTCTCGGAATGTGATTCAGTCCTGGAGGGACGACAGGATGTAGCCACGGGCGCGAGCCCGTGGTAAGCGATGAGGCAGCGTCGGAAGTCCCGAAGGGACGACAGGAATTGCGACGGGGTTGTCTCATGTCGTCCTTTCAGGACTAAAAATCACCGCTGTTTCTCTGACCACGGGCTCACGCCCGTGGCTACAACCTGCCGCCACATTCGTGGCTCAAACGCAGGATTGATTCACTCCCCAATGCCTTTAACATATCCCGTGTTTTGACGAAAAAAAATCCTTCACGGCGTTGCCTGAAATCGCGTGATGGAGATGATCGATCATTTCGCCTCTTTGGGGCTTTGGTCTTTCGTTTTGCAGGTTCCCTGGGCGTTGCCCTGGGCTTTCACATTTGGTGCCTTTGGCACAGAAGGAATGGCGCGCCATTGGCTCGGAATGCATTGAGTTGCACCGCGAACTTCAATTGAGGTGGTGCCCATCGAAGAATATTATCGCCAGATTGACGGGAACAGAATGGATCGTTTCGGATCAAGGAGATGCCTTGGTATTGCGCAGTTCTGCGTGCGTCTAAGCCGAACTCGGATTCGATTGCCGTAAAATCATTTGCTTGCATGGACGTTATCGAGATCGCGCTGTAGTTGCTCAGCTTCTGCGACTCGGCCGGATTGTTTGAGGGCGGTGATGGCTTCGGTGGTGCAGGCGGTGGTGGTGGGCGGGTCGAGTGGCGCGACGAGCGGCATCCAGAGCAGGCTGGTGCTGGCGTTGTCGTAGTCATGCACGGCGAGAAGGGCGCGACCGATCACGAATTCCGGGCCGGAGCGCTGACGCTTGTCGAAGTCACGCACACGCTGCATCCACAGTGCCGTTTCCGATGCGCGGATGGTTTCCGGATGCAGCAGACGAAGTCGCCAGAGCTGGGCTTCTGCCAGTTCCTGTAACGCGGCGCGGGGGCCCGTTTTTAATGCCTGTAAGACGACTGTTGCTGCGTTTTCGTGCGCTGGATCCTGCAGTAAGGCTGACGCCGCGACGAGTTGCCGGAGTAAAGACGGCGATTTCAGATCTGTCGGCCTGACGGTGACGCGATGTTCCGGCGGCAGACGTTCGTCCCAGACCAGTGGCAGCGTATTGAGATGCCGCGTGTTGGGATCTTTTTCGTAGATCTTTTCAACGGCTTCCGTACATTCATCAAACTTGCCGACGGCCCTCAGCGCTTCAGCCAGGGATGCCTGGATCTCTCGCACCACCCATTCGCGTGGTTCCGTCGTTTCCGCGATTTTCAGCGAGGCAATCGCACGCAACCATTCGTGATCCTGGATTTGCCTTAGCCCTTCATCGAACGATACCGATTTGCCGAATTGGATGGATTCGATCTCACGCAGTTTGAAGACTTCGACCGTATTTCCGCCGCGGCGTAAAACAACCGAATGGCCAGCCAGATCCTCAATGACGCCGGGGATGACTTTTGTTCGCCGCGAATTGCCGTCGCGCATTACGATCTGATCGGTCGTCGTAAATGGCAGAACCAACGGCGGTTCCTGTGCAGATGAGACTGACGGCAGGATGAGCATCGCGACCAACAGCCATTTGGAGTGCGGCGACTGGTCGCCGCTTTCCTTTTCAAGAGCAGCCGTTTCAAGCGTCTGCATGGAGAACCAAAATAGGGTCGGGTTCATTTTCAAGTAAAGTCGATCACGAGGACGAGATCCCAAGGTTGAACAGTGATACCTGAAAAAGAAAGCGATGACCAGTCATCGCACTCCAAAAGTCGCTCACCTGATATCGGCTTTCCGAACGGCATCCCGAAACCTGAAGGGAATGTATTCGCGCGTCTGAAACTCACGCATGTACTGTTGATACTCCGGCGACGAAGGCTGACTTTCGTCCGGAGCAATCGGATACCGCGACATTGCCTTGAACGGATACGGTTCGGATGACTGACCGTACACGGTATTCAGATCCGCGTCCTTGTCCCAACCCACATTGTACAGCACAAAGTCGCGTTTCCAGCCAGCAGGCGTCTGCGCTGCAGGCACTGCAAACGACACCGTCAGTTCATCGCCCGGCCCCATCACGACCATGCGATCGTCCTGTGCTTCCAGCAACGTGGTCGCCGTGCCAAAACGTGTGAAGCGTCCCATCATTTCATTCCAGCGTGGTTCAGTCGTGACAGAATCGTAATCGTAGCCCTCCGGAGCATGTCCGTTGCGGAACAATGCATTGTCAGCATACACGCGCCTGGAGAAGCCACGAAAGTGTAAATCTGCGGATTGAAGTTCACACGCCTGCGACACTGTTTCGGCATCCGATTCGTCGATCGTGAAAAATGCCTGATCCCAGTAGAGTTCCATGCCCGAACGAATGCGGATGCGATAATCGTCGGTCAAAAATGCGTCTGACACATCGATCACCATGGCCTTGGTCTTGCCGCTGGGGAATCCGATAAACGGCCTGACGGTTTGCCAGTTTCCGTCTGCGTTAATGACCTCCAGCGAGGGCGGTGCCGGTGGATCAATCGTCGGATTCTGCAGGATCGCCTGGTTCAGCGATGTGTCCGTCGGAAACACCCAGCCGATGAGAAACAAACGCACATTTGTGGGCTTTGATCCGGCATTGTCGCTCAGTTGTCCGAGATCAAATTCCATCGTCCATTCATCGACGACGCCCTGCATGATGCGTCCGGCAAAGGGCTGCACATAGTCGCCATCCATCGCTGTCAGTCCCGGCAGCAGATCACGTCCCTGGCCGTCACGGGCTGACAACGGCAGGCGTGGACTCTTGACGGTGTGAATCCGGTGCGCAGCCATTTCCGGTGAGCCCACCTTTTCGTTGGTGAAGATCGAAACATCCGCCGGATGATCGACTGCCACGAGTTTCACTTCATCGAAGTACGCCGCTTCCCACAACTCTTCCGTCAGCTGCAGCACGTACTCCTGGTTACGCGGTTTCAGGTGATCACCCGGAATCAGCAGGTATTCCCATTCTCGCGTGGGGGCCATGTCGCCCGTGGCCTGCACAAGTCCCAGCGGAGCGGCCCACAGGCAGTCGCTGAAGAATTCGAAGCGTTCGCCGTTCCATGTGTAGATGTAGGGACAGGATCCCTTCAGGATTTGCGGTGCCAGAATCCCCAGTCGCGCGCGCAACAACTTCGTGTCGGTAATGTTCTGCGGAACTCCGTCTGTCCAGATCACTCGAATGGTATCTGCCATTTTGGCGCTGCCTAGTCCCACATGCACGCGTGGCGAATCGATGAGATGAGCTTGATATGCTGCCCCGGCTCGTACTTCAATCACCGAACCGATCGCATGCATGTTGACGCGTTGTGACGGGAACTGCTCGTCCTTGCCGACAGGTCGTGCCACAACATCGATCCATTGATTCTTGTTCCCTCCGTTGTTCTGCAACCACTGAAGCTTTCCACCCGCAAATGTGAGTACCAGATCTAAGTCACCGTCGTCATCCAGATCGGTCATGGCAACGCTTGTGGCTGTCGTGCCAGGTGGCAGCAGCGAACTCAGATCTTCGGCATTACCGTCACCAGTGCCGCGCAGCAGTGTCAGGCCCGCGTCGCCAATTGCGATGAATTCTGATCGACCGTCGTTGTCGAGGTCGGCGCGATGGATGGTGTGTGCCGCAGTCCTGCTGAGTTCCGCTACGTCGGCGTCAGAAACGTCGGTACTGCGTTTTGGAAGCACGATGGAAACGCCGGAAGCGCCGGCGGCAATGACATCCCAATTGCCATCGTTGTTACATTCGTCGATCACGAAATCGACGGCGTCGGCAGGAATCGGCAGATCTGCCTGCCAGCGAAAACGTCCATGAAGTATGTTCTGCAGCCAACCAGCTTTTCCGTCGCCCGAAACGCCCACAATGTCCATGGCGAGGTCTCGGTTAAAATCGGCGATTGCGAGCGACACAATCGCGTGTTGAGGCAAGCTCACAC
>JAYSPO010000218.1:0-7069 GCA_043722015.1 Candidatus Kuenenia sp.
CGGTAACCCAAAGGTGACCTATGCGGGACTGGCCCACTTCAAGGACTGTAAACATCTCATCACCCTTCGTCTGAACGCTACCGAGGTGGGCGATGCGGGACTGGCCCATTTCAAGGACTGTAAACATCTCAACACCCTTTTTCTGAACGCTACTGAGGTGAGCGATTCCTGCCTTCCCTACTTCATGGACTGCAAAGACCTCATGTACCTCGATCTGCAGGGCACCCGAGTGAGCGATCTGGGACTGGCCCACTTCAAAGAGTGTAAGAACCTCATGAGCCTTACTCTTGGCAGTACCAAGGTAAGTGATGCGTGTTTGGCCTACTTCAAGAACTGCGAGAACCTCTTGCACCTTAATCTGGACGATTCCCAGGTGAGCGATGCGGGGCTGCCCGACCTGGCAAGCCTCACGAGTTTGAGAAGGTTGCATCTGGACAACACTCGCATTTCCCTCTACGGCCACGAGCAGCTCAAGGCCGCCCTGCCGCGAGTCGGGATCACCTGGTCAGAGCCGAATCGAACCGTCGCCGAAAACGTCCTTGCCTTAGGCGGAGCGGTCGAGATCGGCACGCCGGGCCAAGTGGAGTCGCATCCGGTCAAAAGTGCCGGCGACTTGCCTGCGGAATTCTTCCAGGTCCGCAGCGTTTCGCTCGCCGGTGTCACTAAACCACTCGACACGCTCCCCGCACAACTGGCATTGCTGCATTTTCCTGCGTTCGACCAGCTTGAGAGTCTCGATCTTTCGGGCATGACAGGTTTGGGATTCGAGTTCCTTGCTTCGATCCATGGCTTGAAGCAGTTGTCGCTCGCGGACATCGGAATGAGCGACGCCGGGCTCGTCAATATCCCAAAACTGCCAACGCTGCAACGTTTGGTTCTCGACGGCAATGACATTCGCGGCATCGGCCTGAAGGCATTGACGGCACAACCTGAGTTGATTGACCTGTCGCTCGGCTGTCCGACCCTTGGTGATCTGCTGGCCTCGAACCTAGCGGAATTGAAGCAGATCAAGCGGCTGTCACTGGCCGGTAGCGGGCTCAGCGACGACGGCATCAAACACCTCGCCAGCCTGACGAACCTCGAATCGCTCGACCTGCGCCGCACCAAAGCCACTGCCGCCGGAATCGCCGAGCTGCAACTGGCTTTGCCGAACTGCCGGATCGCGTCGGACTTCTCGGATGTCGCTGGTGAGGAGGCGGGGAAGTAGTGTGACATGTCAGAATCTCAGCGATTCTGCCGCAACGCGGCCCGATGTGAAAGCCTGGGGCATCGCCCCAGGAAACGGCAAGATCACACGTGGAAGCCCTGAAAGGGCGTGATCGGGATACACAATCCTTTCGCCCCGTTGGGGCTTTGGTCTTTCGTTTCGCATTTCCCCAGGGCGTTGCCCTGGGCTTTCACATTGTGTGCCTTTGGCACGGAACGCACCTGTGGCATCGGCACGGAATGCACATGTCCTGTCGGCACAAATCTGGTGCCGCCGCGGTTTTGCCGCAACGCGGCTGAATGTGAAAGCCTGGGGCATCGCCCCAGGAATTGGTCGATAAGTGATCAAAGCCCCAACGGGCAACGCCGTGAAGGATTTGTTCCTTCAAAACACGGGATATGTGAAGTGCATAGCGGAGTGAATCAATCCTGCGTTTGAGCCACGAATGTGGCGGCATGTTGTAGCCACGGGCGTGAGCCCGTGGTCAGAGAAACACAGGTGATTTTTAGTCCTGAAAGAACGACATGAGGCAACCCGGACGCTATTCCTGTCGTCCCTTCGGGACTTCCGGCGATTCTTCAACGTGTACCACGGGCTCTCGCCGTGGCTACATCTTGTCGTCCCTGCGGGACTGAATCACATTCCCACAAATCACGTGGATTATGTCCTGCCAATGTTTTCATTGGTCAAGGAGCACCAGAGTCAGCGTGACTGGAGCACCAGAGTCAGCGTGACTGGCACCTGCGTACCTTGGCACCTGCGTACCTTGAGCCTGAGGCGCTAGCCGATTCAAAGTCAGGAAATCGGCTAGCGCCTCAGGCTCAAGTCGTATGTTTTCGGTAAGCTGGTGCCGATGACTGATTGTACTTGGTGAGTCCGTTGGCAGGAACGCGAGTCGCGGAGCGACATCGCCTACGTAGCTCAGTCGCTCCGCCGACTGAGATTCCCTGGGGCAACGTGCGGCGTTTCCGGAATTTGCCCGGTTCAGTAACCTCGCAGCCCTATTGCGACCTCAAGCGACACCGGAATTCACCGACAGAAATTCTCTGTCGCCGCCCATCACAATGGGTGACGTACAGGCGATCTGGCCATTCCCCTGAAAAACCATGTGCCTCGAAAAGTGTTTCAAAGTATGCCGGATGCATGGTTTAATCTGTGGCCGCTTGTAGGGCTGAATCAGAGTCGTCAGAATTGCCTGACGTGAAATCGGACAGTGATTGTGACTTCATTCAAAGATAAAGAAAGTGGCTTGTGAGCGAATCGTGGATTGCCGACCGGATGCACAAAATCGATGCGTCCGGAATTCGGAAAGTATTTGACCTCGCGGCGACGATGACGAAACCGATCAACCTGAGCATCGGGCAGCCGCATTTCGATACGCCTCAGCCCATCAAGGACGCCCTGTGCAAAGCCGTGCAGGACGGAAAAAATGCGTACAGCCAGACTCAGGGAATCGCGCCTCTGCTGAATCTGCTGCAGAAAGATATCGACGAACGCTATCATCATGCAGATCGAAAAGTCTTTGTCACCTCCGGCACCAGTGGTGCTCTGATGCTGGCACTTTGTACGCTCATCAATCCCGGCGACGAAGTGATTGTGTTCGACCCGTGGTTTGTGATGTACCGGCACTTAACGACATTGGCCGGCGGCAACGTGGTGCAGGTGTCCACGTATCCGGACTTTAAGATTCGGATTGAGGATGTCCGCAAGGCCATTACTCCCAGAACCAAAGTGATTCTGTTCAACAGCCCGGCCAATCCGACAGGAGCTGTGGCATCGGCGGAGGAAGTACAGGCACTGGCGGAACTGGCGGCGGAGAAGAGTATCGCACTGATCAGCGACGAGATTTATCGCGTCTTTTGCTACGACGAAAAGTTCCACAGTCCGGCAGAATGGAATGATCGCACGATTGTGATCGACGGATTCAGTAAGTCGCATTCGATGACCGGGCTGAGGCTGGGCTACATTCATGGGCCTCAATATATCATTCAGCAGATGCTCAAACTTCAGCAGTTTACCTTTGTCTGCGCGCCGCATCCGGTGCAGTGGGCGGGCGTGACGGCGTGGGAGATCGATCTGCAGGACAATGTTGAGGATTATCGTCGCAAGCGAGAACTGATTGTGAGTCTGCTCAAGGACGATTTCGAAATCCACGGCGGTCAAGGAGCATTTTATCTTTTCCTGAAAGCACCGTGGGGGACCGGTTCGGAATTCGTGGCTGAAGCAATTCGCAACAATCTGCTGATCATTCCTGGTAATGTGTTCAGTCCGTCAGACACACATTTTCGCGTTTCCTTCGCTGCGGAAGACGATCTGATTCGTGAAGGAGCCGCGATTCTGTGCCGCCTGGCACGGAATCCGCCTGGATGAGGCACAACATTGGGCTGGAATGTCGAAAAATCATCGGGTTTTTTGCCCAGAAGGACAAATTTCCGGGAATGATATGTGCTAGAACTGAAAAAAACTGAACAATACGGCATGGTTCGGGGATCATGCCACTGTCCGATCCGTGTGTGCTTCGGGCGTTGTGGTCGTTTGCTTAGTCATCTTTAACCGCAGTCAGCAAGGGAGATTTTTATGCGTTCTCTTCGTCGAAAGACGCGGGGGTTCACTTTGATTGAGCTCCTCGTCGTGATCGCCATCATCGCCATTCTCGTGGCCATCCTGCTGCCTGCGGTGCAAAAGGCTCGCGAAGCTGCGAATCGCATCCGCTGTGAAAATAACATCAAGCAGTTGGTATTGGCGATGCACAACTATCACGATACTCATAATGCTTTCCCACCGGGTTTGATTGTGACTCGGCCGGCGGTAAACCAGAACGTCGCGCCGAATGGTGCACGTTTGATCGATCCTACCGAAGCCACGGATAATCGATTTGCACTTGGACTGCACGGCATGAGCTGGATGTACCACATCCTTCCTTACATCGAACAGGACAACCTCTACCAGCAATGGAAACCGTACTACAACGTCTGGAACAACTCGGAACGCAATAACGAACTTGTTTGGCTGAATACGCTGGGCTACGGTCCTGCGACCGCTGAAATTGGTTCATTCTATTGCCCGTCTCGCCGCTCAACAATGCTGCGAACTCGAGACTACTCACACAATATCTACCTCGATACTTATTCTCAGGTACAGTTAACATCGGGACCCATCACGACGGGCGGCACTGACTATGCTGGCTGTGCAGGCTCGGGACTCGTGTTTGATCATACGCTGCCGCCGAACGGGCTACGAGCAGCATACGACTTGACTCCTGCACAAATTCAGTACTATACGAATCAACCAAGGACCGTCGCGAACAACTACAATCAGGTGGGCACTAACATTGGTATCTTCACCGTGAACAGTTCTGTTCGTATGGCTGATATCAAGGATGGAACTTCGCAGACGATCATGGTGAGCGAAGCAGAACGTTTTTCTCCCTTGCGACAGGCGCTGGTTCGGCAGCCGCAGCAGATTGCAAGCGATGGCTGGGCATGGGGAGGAGCAGCCACTCTGTTTTCCACAATGGCCGGGCCAAACCAAATGCTGGACTGGGAATGGGCCGGTTCTTCACATGGTGATACATGCATTGTGGGACTTGCCGATGGTTCAGCGCACAAGATCGGGAAATCGATAGGACTACCTGTCTGGCAGGCACTCGGCAACATGTCTGGTGGCATTACGGCAGGCAACTTCTGAGCATGATTTTTGACATGACAATGGTTCCATGATCACGTTCAACGTCGCCGGGTTGACGAGTTCTCGTCAGCCTGGCGTTTTTCTTGCGCTGTTTTATTGAGTCCCGAATATGACCATTCGATACACCTGCACTGGCTGCGAATCGGTCCTGAAAATCAAGGACGAAAAGGCCGGCACCAATGCCAGATGCCCAAAGTGCAAAACAGAATTCGTCGTGCCTTTCCCCACAGAGGGTGATGGCATCGAAATCAACGTCCGTGCGGCGTCGAAAGTTTCCGCCTCAATCGACACGATTGTCGATGACGTGGATATGCCGATTGAATTGACCCCCGAAGTTGAGGACAGTGCCGATTTTGATCCACTGGATGTCCTGAGTGGTCCGACCGCAGCGGCCCGAACGGTTGCGGCACGGACATCACCTGCTGTGACGGAAAAGAAACCGTCCGTTGCAGAGCTTATGCGCGACTTCGAAGCAGGGAAGAAGAAAGATCGAAAGAAGGATTCCGCCAGCGAAGTCAGCACGCCAACTGCAACAACAGGGTCCACCGATCAGACAGCGGGTTCCGCCGCGAATGCTCTGTCAAGGGCATATCAGCAGAAACGGGATTCCGCGTCTGCTCCGACCGTGAGTGTCAAAGACGCGAAGGCGGCTGAACAACATATATTGATGATGGAGTTTATCAAGAAGAGAGCCGCCCCCGCGATTCTGATCGTCTCCGTCCTGGTTTCCTCCTGGTTCTGGTGGATGAACAAGGCAGTGTACACTGGTCTGCCACTTTATGAAGTCACCGGACAGACACTGAAAAATGGAAAGCCTGCACCGGGGATTCAAGTCTTTTTTGAGCCTGTTGGGGGCGGAATCGACGACCGGCGACCCCTTGTAAAAGCGGTCAGCGACGAAGATGGAAACTTCCGCGTGATGTACGACCCCAGTTTTTACGGTGCTCCTGCCGGTCAGTACCGGATTGGGTTGATGGACGAGAATGGCCGCCCGGTCGAGCAATCCGAAGCCCTGACCCTGACTGTAAAGGAAGATGGGGAAAATGAATTCAAGATCAATCTGTAACAAAGCCCTGCCACTCAGGACCATTCGAGCAATCATTGACCGCATTCTCCTCTCCCCTGCGAAGGGGAGAGGGCAGGGTGAGGGGTATCAAAGACAGTGATTTGTCGAGTGGTCCATAGCGTTTTCTGAGCACATCAATGTCTTCAACAATCATTATCGACTACGGAATGGGCAATCTTCGCAGTGTTCAAAAGGCTTTTGAACGCATTGGAGAGCCCGCAATCATCAGTTCGCAGCCAGCGGAGATTTCGGCGGCGACGCGCATGGTGCTGCCCGGCGTCGGCGCATTTCAGGATGCGATTGCCGCGCTGCATCAGCATGATCTGATCGGCGTGATTAAGGATCATATTAACGCCGATCGACCGTTCCTGGGAATCTGTCTGGGACTGCAATTGCTGATGGATGTGTCGCTCGAAGAGGGTCAACACGAAGGACTTGGAATCATCCCCGGCACTGTCGAGCGCTTTGCCCTGCCTGCGGAATACAAGATCCCGCACATGGGCTGGAATCAACTGGAATGCAGTTCGCAGCCGGATCATGGATTGCTCCAGGGTCTTGGTCCTGAACCCTGGTTTTACTTTGTGCATAGTTATCACGTCGTTCCGGATGATCGTTCCTGGATCGCTGCGACAACCGACTATGGTCTTCCATTTGTTTCGGTGGTTGCCAGAAGTAATGTCATGGCGACTCAATTCCATCCGGAAAAGAGTCAGTCGTGCGGGATGCAGTTACTGAAGAATTTTCTGGCGGTCACTGCGGACCCGGCGACGGCAAGTGTACAGATACTCTGAAGCCTGTAATCCTGAATCACCCATATCTTCCGTTGACAATTCAGATCTGAAGTTCCTGCATGCTCCAGCTTCTTCCCGCAATTGACCTCCTTGAAGGTCGATGCGTTCGCCTGCGTCAGGGAAATTATGACGACAGCACCGTGTTTTCTGATGACCCGGTCGAGATGGCGCTGCGCTGGCGGGATGAAGGAGCGGAGCGTCTGCACCTCGTGGATCTGGACGGCGCAAAAGCCGGACGTCCGGTGAATCAGGACGTCGTGCGGCGCATCGTCACGGCCACCGGACTTCCCTGTCAGCTGGGCGGCGGGATTCGCAACG